>NZ_OBEN01000001.1:300000-485748 GCF_900215655.1 Hydrogenobacter hydrogenophilus
TTGGTTGCCATATTAAAGCCCAGTTCTTTCAGGTCATCAAGAAAGCTCGCGGTTCTTTCTATACCGTACTTATTGTATATGTTAGTTATAAGCTTAGAGACCTTTTTCTTGTCTAAGGGTTCGTTTACAAAGGGATGTCCTTCTGGTAGTATGCTGTTAAACAGTACCCTTCCGGGAGTTGTTTCTACAACCTTACCGTCTTCGAGCCTTAGCTTTATTTTGGCATGAAGGTCTACTTTTTGGTTTTCAAGAGCCAATAGCACATCTTCCCTGCTTAAAAAGAGCTTTCCTTCTCCTTTCACTCCCGGAACTTCTTGCGTAATGTAATACACACCTAAGATAATGTCCTGAGATGGCATGGTGATGGGTTTTCCGTGAGCGGGAGATATGATGTTTTGAGTGGAGAGCATGAGAATGTACGCTTCTAACTGTGCGGTTATACCTAAAGGTACATGAACCGCCATCTGGTCTCCGTCAAAGTCTGCGTTAAAAGGTGGACATACCAAGGGGTGGAGCTGTATAGCTTTACCGTCTATCAAAACAGGCTCAAAAGCTTGTATGGACATTCTGTGAAGAGTGGGTGCACGGTTGAGAAGTACTGGATGCTGTTTTACTACTTCCTCAAGGCATTCCCACACTTCGGGTGTCTTTTGCTCTACGAGTTTCTTTGCATTCTTTATAGAAGTCGCGTATCCTTTCTCTTCAAGCCTTCTGTATACGAAAGGTTTAAAAAGTTCAAGAGCCATTATTCTGGGAAGTCCGCATTGATGCATCTTGAGTTCTGGACCCACAACTATCACAGACCTTCCCGAGTAGTCCACTCTCTTTCCAAGAAGGTTCTGCCTAAAGCGCCCTTGCTTACCTTTTAGATAGTCCGCAAGGGACTTTAGAGCCCGCCCATTTTGGGTTATCACCCTTCCGCGCTTGCCGTTGTCTATGAGAGCGCTCACTACCTCCTGAAGCATTCTCTTTTCGTTTCTTATGATGATCTCTGGTGCGTCAAGCTCTATAAGTCTTTTGAGCCTGTTGTTCCTGTTTATGATCCTTCTATAAAGGTCGTTAAGGTCCGAGGTAGCGAACCTTCCTCCATCAAGTGCCACAAGAGGTCTTAGCTCCGGAGGAAGTACGGGCAGAACCTCAAGTATCATCCACTCGGGTCTGTTGCCACTCTTTATAAAGTCTTCTACAAGCTTGAGAATCCTTATGGCTTTTCTCACTTTTGCTTCAGATACTTCCTTGAGAACCGCATTCCTTATGTCTTCCTTTATCTTTTCAAACACTGGAAGGTCTTTCTTTTTCTCCTTTTGCTTCTCGTAATACTCACGCAGAGCTTCTCTACCTGTAAGGCAGTCTTCTCCACAATCCTCAGCAAACAGCTCTCCTGTCTGTGTGTTCAGATAGTACTCTTCATTTAAAATGCCCAATATAGCTTGTTCTAATGTCATGTCTTGGGGATGCTTTATTTCTATACCAAAGAGTCTAAAATCTTCCGCAATGACTTTTACCATTTTGTGGTAGAGCTTTTTGTACTTTTCCTCTAAGTGCTTTCCAAGATCCTCAAAACCAAAGCTGTAAGGCTTTATCTCCTCCCTGAGCTTTTTAGCATAAGCCTGAAGGTCAAGGCTTGCCAGCACCTTCTTTATGATCTCTGCACCCATACCGCCTTCGTATCTGTGTTCCAAGCTCGTTGCGTATTCACTCATGTATTTGTCTTCGTCCACAACATAGAGCTTTACGAACTTGGTGTTTCCCATATCATCCTTAATGGGTATAGTGTCTTCCATCTCCTCAAACTTCTTTTCTTCCTCCTCACTCATGGGATACTCTATAACCAGGTAGGACTCAAAGTAGACAACTCTTTCCGCATCCCTTGTGGAAAGGTTAAGCAAAGTAGCTATTTTGGAAGGAGAGCTCTTGAGAAACCATATGTGAGCAACGGGTGCTGCCAGCTCTATGTGTCCAAACCTCTTCCTTCTGACATAAGACCTTGTGACCTCAACACCACACCTGTCGCATATAGTACCTTCAAACCTTTTACCTCTATACTTTCCACATAGACACTCGTAGTCCTTTATGGGACCAAAGATCTTAGCGCAGAAAAGCCCATCCTTTTCTGGTTTGTGGGTTCTGTAGTTTATGGTCTCTGGCTTCTTTACCTCCCCATAGCTCCAGCTTCTTATTTCTTCTGGCGAAGCCAACATAAGCTTTATCTTTTCAAAGGGAAGAAGTCCCTTTCTCATCTTTCTTCCTCCTCTACCTCAATCTGATCACAGGGCTTTGATTCCCCGTTTTCACACTTGACATTCAAACCTAAAGCTTTTAGCTCTCTTACAAGCACCCTAAAGGACTCGGGTATACCGGGTGTGTAGGTGTATTTGCCTTTCACTATGGATTCGTAAACCTTTGTCCTTCCTTCTATGTCATCAGACTTGACAGTGAGCATCTCCTGAAGGGTGTAAGCTGCACCGTGTGCTTCTAAAGCCCAAACTTCCATCTCTCCAAGTCTTTGACCTCCAAACTGTGCTCTTCCGCCCAAAGGCTGTTGTGTGACCAAGGAGTAAGGACCGGTGCTTCTTGCATGTATCTTGTCATCCACCATGTGTATGAGCTTGAGCATATGCATGTATCCTACCGTCACCTTTGTGTCAAAGGGTTCTCCAGTCCTTCCATCGTAAAGTACCGTTCTTCCATCTTCTGGAAGTCCTGCGAGTTTTAGAAGTTCTTTTATGTGCTCTTCGCTGGCACCCTCAAACACAGGTGTTGCTACAGGTATGCCCTTCTCTGCATAACCCTTTACAACTTCCATAAACTCATCGTCGCTGAGGCTGTTTAGGAACTCTTCTATGTATTTAGCATTTTCACCGCTTGGAGTGTCTCCCACAGAGTATATTCTCTTCAGGAAATCTATTATCTCTTTTCTGTCTGCCATTTCGGATATAAGTTCTCCCAGCTTTTTACCCAGTTCTTTCAAAGCCCATCCTAAGTGGGTTTCAAGTATCTGACCCACATTCATACGGGATGGCACACCAAGAGGGTTTAGAACTATGTCTACAGGTGTTCCGTCCGGAAGGAAGGGCATGTCCTCTACGGGAAGCACTACGGATATAACACCTTTGTTTCCGTGTCTTCCTGCCATCTTATCGCCTACCTTTATCTTTCTCTTTTGAGCTATGTAGACCTTCACGAGCGCTATCACACCTGCAGGAAGCTCGCTTCTTTTACCTATGGATTCTTCCTTCTCCCTGTAGATCCTTTCAAGGAGTTCTACTTGTGCTTTTGTTCTCTCCCTTACCTGATTTATCTTTTCGCAAAGCTCTTTATCGTCAAAAAGATTTTCCGGCTTTGCTACTATGTAGTTAAGAAGCACCTCAAAGGTCTTTTCATCCACCTTCGTGCCTGCTTTGTATGTCTTCTTCTTAATGGTAATATCTTTGCTTGTTTCTCTCCCCAAGACCAAACTTTTTATAACGCTGTTTCTGCCTTCTACAAGAAGCCTTTTCTTCTTTTCAAGTTCGTTGCGTAGGTTTTCCTTTTCCTGTCTCTCCACATGTTCCGCAAGATAATTGCGCCTTTCTCCTACCTTTCTTGCAAAAACCTGCACATCTACCACCACACCCTCCACACCCGGAGGACACCTCAAAGATGTGTCTTTGACATCTCTTGACTTCTCTCCAAAGATAGCCTGAAGAAGCTTTTCTTCGGGTGTTAGTTGCTGTTCACCCTTAGGAGTAACCTTACCTACGAGTATGTCCCCGGGCTTCACATAAGTGCCAATTCTTACTATACCAAATTCGTCAAGGTGAGCCAAAGCTCTTTCGGGTACACCCGGTATGGACCTTGTTATCTCTTCATAACCTATCTTTGTCTCTCTGGCTTCTACCTCAAGCTCCTCTATGTGTATAGAGGTGAATACATCTTCCTTTACTAACCTTTCTGAGATAACTATGGCGTCCTCAAAGTTATATCCCCTCCAAGGCATAAAGGCAACCAGCACATCTTTACCTAAGGCAAGCTCACCCCGTTCGGTAGATTGTCCGTCTGCCAATATCTCTCCTTTGCTCACCCTTTGACCTTTAAAGACTAAGGGTCTTTCGTTTATACAGGTGTTTTGGTTAGTTCTGCTCATCTTTTTGAGCTCGTATATGTCTATGCCCATGTCTGTAGGGTCTTTTGGGTCTATCTCTTCTGGGTTTACCCTTACTATGATCCTTTTGCTGTCCACTTCCTCCACTACACCACCTCTTTTGGCAAGGACAACCGCACTGCTATCGTATGCCACTTTCTTTTCCATACCTGTGCCTACAAGGGGTGAAGAGGTAAACACAAGAGGAACCGCTTGTCTCTGCATGTTAGAACCCATAAGAGCCCGGTTGGCATCGTCATGTTCAAGGAAAGGTATAAGCGAAGCGGACACAGAAACTACCTGTCTTGAAGAAACATCCATGTAATGGACCTGCTGAGGTTTAACTATCTGTATGTCGTTTTTGTATCTTGCGAACACTCTATCTGTCTTTATCTTACCTTCTTGGTCAGTGGGTGTGTGCTGAGCTATTACATAGTTTTCCTCTTCGTAAGCTGCCAAGTACTCTATCTCGTTGGTGACCTTACCATCTACTACTTTTCTGTATGGAGTTATAATAAAGCCAAACTCGTTTACCTGAGCATAAACGGTCAGAGAAGTGACAAGTCCTATGTTTTGACCTTCTGGGGTTTCTATGGGGCATATCCTACCATAATGGGAAGGATGCACGTCTCTTATCTCAAACTTAGCACTTTCTCTGGTAAGACCACCAGGTCCCAGAGCGGAGAGTCTCCTTTTATGCGTAAGAGCGGAAAGGGGGTTTGTGTTGTCAAGGTATTGGGAAAGCATACCACCTTTTAGAAACTCGTATATGGTGCTGGTAAGGTAGCGGGGGTTTAAAAGGTCTTGGGGTTTGAGATTGGGGTCTTCTGGATTAACCACTGTGCATCTGTCCCTGAAGAACTTTTCCATGCGCGCCAAACCTATGCGTGCTTGATTCTCAAGAAGCTCACCTATGGCTCTGACTCTTCTGTTGCCAAGATACGCAATGTCATCCTTCTTTTCTCTACCAAAACGCAGGTCTATGAGGTATTTGACTGTATTTATAATATCTACAGGAAGCAAAAAGCGTGCGTTGTCTTCTGTGTAGTCTTTTACTTTTACTTGGTCTCTCTTCTTGAAAATTTCCTTAAGAAGGTCCTCTGTTAAAAGCTGTCCTTCTTGATACTCTTCAACGCTCTCTGCAAGAGCCAAAGGAGGAAGGCTTGAAAGCTTTTCCAAGTCTGCAGGTCTTAACACCTTAGGTATTCTATGAACCTTGGCATTTATCTTCACCCTTCCCACTCTGGAAAGGTCATACCTGGTTATGTCCTCAAAGTAGAGGGAGAAGTGAGACCTTGCCCTGCTCACCAAGTGTTCCAGCTCCATCACCATAGGCTCTACCGCACGGAGCTTTTTGTATATGTCAACAAGCGCTATGTCCCTAAAGGAGAACCTTGCGGGTATCACAATGGAGCTTCTTCTGTCAGGCTCACGTGGAGATGTTTCCGCTATGAGAGTCTCTATAAGGATCTTGCCGTATGGACTTTTTACCGCACTCTCTCTTGGTACCGCTGTCAAGAGCTCCACCTTTATCCTTTCGTCTTTGAGCAATCTTTCTAAATCTTCTACATCCTCTATGTATCTCTCTTCCAAAAATTCTTCTTCCTTTCCTTTTCCCTCAAGTTTTCCTTTGTATCTGAGTACTGCAAAAAGATAGCTCTGGGAAAGGTCTTGGGGTGTGTATTCTTCCCCAGTTTGTTTGTCAAAGAGTCTCCCACCCTCAGTAAAGAACGCTTTGGTTTCTGGGTAGAAGTGTTTGAGAATATCGTAAGCGGTCTCAAGCCCTAAGGCTCTGAACATAAAAGAACCACTTATCTTCTTCTTATCTACCCTTGCGGTAAGAATGTCTGTTGTGCTGGAAAGCTCAAACTCAACTCTGGGTCCTTTGTCTGGTATTATGCTTGCCCTGTATATGATCCTCACTATGGTGGTTTCTTTCTGTCTTTCTTCCTTCTCTTCAAAGAAGACACCGGGGGACCTTATGAGCTGGCTTACTACTATCCTCTCACTTCCGTTGACCACAAAGGACCCCACCTCTGTCATCATAGGTATTTCGCCAAAATAGACCTTTTTAGGGTCTTGCACTCTCTCTCCCTTTTTTGTCTTTACTTTGAGTCTGACTAAAACTCTGATGGGTACCGCGTAGGTAAAACCTTTAGTTTTGCACTCCTCAACCGTGTACTTTTCTTTGTATGTTAGCATGGTGCCACACTTGGGACACGCTACACCATACCCACCCAAAAAGCTCTGATCGTTGTAAGCTTTATAACCACATTTGTTGCATTCCCACTCACCCACTTCATAACCTAAGTACTCAACAGTGATCTTCTCATCAGGATCCTTGAAAGGGAAAGAAGTTCTGAATACATACTCAAGACCTACAGGCTTGCGCTCTTTTGGTGCTTTCCTAAACTGCAGAAAATTCTCAAAAGATTCCTTAGGAAGAAAAAGCAAGTAAGGAGGGTCAAGTATTTCGGACCTTCTTCCAAAAAACTTTCTGGGCAATGCTATGTTCTTTCTCATGCTATAACCCTCTTTTTATGCTTTGGAAACTTATTAATATAAAATAAATTGCCTGAAAAGTCAAGAAAAAAGAAAACCCCCCGCTTTGCGCAGGAGGGTAAAGCTTCGTGAATTTCCATATTCAGATTTAGGCTTACTTTATCTCTACCTGTGCACCAGCTTCTTCCAGTTTTTTCTTAATGTTTTCCGCTTCTTCCTTGGAAACTCCTTCTTTGATGGGTTTTGGAGCGGATTCAACGAGGTCTTTTGCTTCTTTTAGTCCAAGCCCAGTTATTTCCCTGACCACCTTTATAACATTTATCTTGTTAGCTCCTGCACTCTTGAGGATCACATCAAACTCTGTCTTTTCCTCTACAGGAGCAGCCGTAGGTCCTGATGGAGCTGCAACCGCAGGAGCGGCAGCCACCATAGCAGCAGATACACCAAACTTTTCCTCTAACTTCTTTACGAGCTCGGCAACCTCAAGAAGGGTCATGTTGCCGATAGCTTCTACTATCTCGTCAATGGTAAGCGTAGCCATCTTTTAACCTCCTTTAAGATTTTTTCTCTTCTAAAGCTTTTAGTGCCAAAACAAGCTTCTGAGGCATAGCCTTCAGAGCCATTATCAAGTTAATCAGAGGTGCCTGAAGAGTACCCATCAATTTGGATACAAGCACCTCCATAGGTGGCAGTTCTGCAAGGGCTTTTATATCTTCAGGTTTTAGAAACCTCCCTTGCATGTATCCACCTTTTACTTTTTCTAAAGGGTTGTCTTTATTGAGTTCTTTGAGAAACTCGTAAACCGTTTTTGCGGTAAGGACTGGGTCTTTGTAGGAAAACACTACCGCGGTTGGTCCCACAAGCACTTCTCTGTGATCCGATAGCACTGTGTCCATAAATGCCCTATAAAATAGGGTATTTTTACCTACTAAGAGTTCACCTCCTGCAGACTTAACATCGCCTCTGAGTTTGGACATGGACTGGGCATCTATACCTACAAAGTTCAAAAATACCATAAGGTTGGATCTCTCCATGCGCTCTTTGTAGCTTTTTACCTTCTGAGCTTTTTCCTGCCAGCTTTTTCTTTCCATACTTTACCTCCTTAGGCTGCAAGCTCCTGAAGTTTTCTGAGAGTCTGGGCTACATCCACTTTAACGCCAGGGCTCATAGTACTGGAAAGGGTTATACTCCTCACATACTGACCCTTTGCACCAGGTGGTTTTGCTTTTACTATAGCGTCTATTGCTGCATAAGCGTTCTGCAAAAGCTTTTCCCTGTCAAAGGAGATCTTTCCTATGGGTATATGTACGTTGCCTGTCTTGTCCACCCTGAACTCCACTCTTCCCCTTTTGGCATCTTCCACAGCCTGTTTTATGTTGTTAGTGACAGTGCCCGTCTTGGGATTAGGCATGAGTCCCTTTGGACCTAAAATCTTTCCCAGTTTGGCTACCTTGGGCATGATCTCCGGTGTTGCTATCACCACATCGTAATCCACCCACTCCTCTTTGAGTATTTTGTTTATCAAGTCTTCGCCTCCTACAAAATCCGCTCCCGCTGACTGGGCTATCTTTTGCTGTTCACCCTCTGCTAACACCAACACCTTGACCTCTTTTCCAAGACCGTGAGGAAGCACCAACGAACCTCTTACCATCTGATCCGCGTACTTAGGGTCAACACCCAGCCTTACCGCAAGCTCTACAGTCTCATCAAACTTGGCACCCGCGGTTTCTTTTATCTTTTTGAGAATATCAATAGCTTCCTCTAAGGTGTAGTGTTTTGTCCTATCAAAGAGCTCTAAAGCCTTTGTGTATCTTTTACCCCTTCTCATAGCTCTACTCCTTCCATCCTTCTATCTCTATGCCCATACTTTTAGCTGTTCCTGCTATGGTTCTCATGGCTGCGTTTATATCCTTAGTGTTCATATCTTTTAATTTTATATTAGCTATCTCTCTGAGTTGGTCTACTGTGATCTTGCCTACTTTTTGCTTTTTGGGATCACCTGAACCTTTTTGAACTTTGGCAGCCTTCTTAAGAAGGTAAGAGGCTGGCGGAGTTTTCATTATAAAGGTGAAGCTTCTGTCCTGATATATGGTAATGACCACAGGAACTACTGTGCCGGGTTCAAACTCCTTGCTTGCCGCGTTAAACTGCTTGACAAACTCCATTATGTTAACACCATGCTGACCAAGAGCTGGACCAACAGGCGGTGCGGGTGTTGCTTGCTGAGCTGGCAACATAAGTTCAACAACAGCACTTACTTTCTTAGCCATATTTGTCCTCCTAAAGCTTCTCTATCTGTGAAAAGTCAAGCTCTACAGGTGTGAGCCTTCCAAATATGCTTATAAGCACCACAGCCTTTTCCCTTTCGGGATGCACTTCTTCCACTGTGCCAGTAAAGTTCATAAAAGGTCCCTCTATTACCCTTACCTGATCTCCCTTTTCAAAAAGGACGCGCAGAGGTCTTACGCCTTTCTTCACAAAGCTTATGATCCTTTCCACTTCTTTCTCATCTATGGGTGCTATCTTTCCACCCACCAAAACGGGTCTATAAACGTGAGGTGTCTTTTCTATGGCTCTCAAAAGGGCATCGTTCATATCCGCCTTTATAAGCAGGTATCCGGGAAACATCTTTGACTCAAGGATGATCTTAGCCTCCACTTTGTTTTCTTTACAGCTTATTTTTTGTCCAGGCTTTGATATGGGAGGAGCTTCTACGCACGTATCTCCTTCTACGCTTTCAATAACTCTAACCTCTCCGTCCGCTATCCTAAAAGTAGTCACTCCCTTTTTTCCAAGCACACTCAGATCCCTGTTGTTCCCTCTCAAAGAAAGCCTATACTTTTCCTTACCTTGAGTTCTTATAACTACCTTTTCCTCCGCTGGCACTACCACATCTTCCACATAGTCCTGTAGACCTTCCAACTGTATAACCTTCAGAAGGTTCTCCCTTGCAGTAGCCTCTTTGCCAGCCTCAACTTGCAGTGCGTACCACTTAAACTCTCCCATCAGCTACCTCTCAAAGAAAGCACAAAGTGTATCATTCTTGTAAAACCAATATCCAAAAGCCACAAGTATATACCTATAAACAAAGAGAAAATTATAACACTAATGGTAGCTTTTGTCACCAATTTTCTGTCAGGCCACGATACTCGATATATTTCCTGCTTTACACCTTTAAGAAAGTTCTTTATCTTCTCCATCCTAACTTCTCCATGCGGGGCACGGAGGACTCGAACCCCCAACCGCGGGATTTGGAGTCCCGCGCTCTGCCAATTGAGCTAGTGCCCCTACTTTACTTCTCTATGCAGAGTGTGTTTTCTGCACCACTTACAGTACTTTCTTAGTTCCATTCTCTGAGGATGTTTCTGTTTGTTCTTAGTAGTGGAGTAATTCCTTCTTTTGCACTCTGTGCATGCCAATACTATAACTTCCCTTACATTTGCCATTTTTTCACCTCTCAATCAAGGATTTGGGTGACCACACCAGCACCCACAGTCCTTCCTCCTTCCCTTATGGCAAACCTAAGTCCCTCTTCCATCGCCACAGGTTGTATGAGTTCTACCTCAAGTTCCACGTTGTCCCCAGGCATCACCATCTCTTGTCCTTCTGGCAACTTCACTACTGTCCCTGTCACGTCCGCTGTCCTAAAGTAAAACTGTGGCCTGTAGTTCACAAAGAAGGGTGTGTGCCTTCCTCCTTCTTCTTTGCTAAGTACATACACCTGTGCCCTAAAGCGTTTGTGGGGTTTTACAGTGCCCGGCTTTGCCAACACCTGTCCCCTCTCCACATCGTCCTTGCCTACTCCCCTAAGCAGTACTCCCACATTGTCCCCAGGTAGTGCTTCGTCCAGTATCTTCCTGAACATCTCTATGGATGTTGCTACTGTCCTTATGGGTTCTTCTCTTAATCCTACTATCTCTACTTCATCTCCACGCCTTAATACCCCCCTCTCTACTCTGCCTGTCACTACTGTACCACGACCTGATATGGTAAACACATCCTCTATGGGCATGAGGAAGGGTTTGTCTATTTCCCTCACTGGTGTGGGTATGTACTCGTCCATGGCGTTTAGTAGCTCTACTATGGAGTTGCACCACTTGTCTGGTTTGCCTCCGTCAAGCTCCTGCAGTGCTCCCAAAGCTGAACCCCTTATGACTGGCACTTCGTCTCCGGGAAACTCATACTTGGAAAGGAGCTCCCTCACTTCAAGCTCTACAAGGTCTAATAGCTCTGGGTCATCTACCATATCGCACTTGTTCATAAACACCACTATGTAAGGGACATTCACCTGCCTTGCAAGTAGCACATGTTCCCTCGTCTGGGGCATGGGTCCGTCCGCTGCGGAAACTACCAAAATAGCACCGTCCATCTGTGCTGCACCCGTTATCATGTTTTTGATGTAGTCAGCGTGTCCCGGACAGTCCACGTGAGCGTAGTGTCTTTTGGGTGTTTCGTACTCCACATGGGTGATGTTTATGGTTATACCCCTTTCTTTTTCTTCTGGTGCTTTGTCTATCTCTTCGTATCTTGTGCATCTGGCTTTGCCTCCTGGCATAATGCCAGCTGCAAGCACGCAGGTTATGGCAGATGTGAGGGTAGACTTACCGTGGTCTACGTGCCCTATCGTCCCAACATTGACGTGCTCTTTTTCTCTTATAAACTTCTCCTTTGCCATCGTATTACCTCCTTTTTAAGCCCAGGACCGGACTTGAACCGGCGACCTCACCCTTACCAAGGGTGTGCTCTGCCTACTGAGCTACCTGGGCTAAGTAGTAAAATTATAATACTAAAGACACTCTTTTAGCAAATACTTTTGTTAACGTCAGACATGAAACGAGAAAGAAGTTATAAAATATAGATAGAAAAATATATAGGGGAGTTAACTATGAACTATTTAAAACGCATAACTGAGTTGCTTGAGGAAATAAAAACTCTTTTAGGTAGAGACAACACATCTGTTGCTCAGAATGAAACGCCAGTTTATCCTACGGAGATAAGGTCAGAAGATTCCAGATACCTTGTGAACATAGGTTATTTAGAAGACTTCCTACCCTATGACAGGATGAATCCCCTTTATAACAAAACACTGTGGTCCATATTCTCTAAGCTGTACGCAGGAGGTATAAAGGTAAAGTCCTTTACGCTCTATAAACTTAAGAAGGAAGAAAGAAGCAAGCTTTCAGGTACTCTCAAATTCATGATCAGAAATTACGACAAGATATACCCAGCTTATAGACTTCTACTCTCTGGTGTTAAAAACTACAGAGGTGGCCAAGTGGTTATAAGCCTTGAAGATACACCTCAGGAGTCTGTAGAGTTATTACTCAGACTTCTGGATCAATTCAAAAACGGTATCATACATAACTACACATGGAACAAGGATCAGAAAACTCTCACCATCACAAACATTCTTGACATTAATTTCCTAAGGGGTGGATGGTTTGAGCAGGCTATGCAACTGAACTTACCCAACTTCTTCTTAGAAGCTAATCCTTACGGAAATTATGTATTTTTGAGTAATCTCAAGTACGAAACTAAATACGGAAATGAAGGGGAGATAGATGGCATGGTTTTGGTCTCTGACAGTGGATTCTACAACAGGCTTTTCATACTTGAGTACAAAACATCCAGTTCTTTATCGGAATTCAACTTAACATCTTTCAACAACAAAAGCGCCTTCATAAAAACCTGTCTGTACCAGTTTTTTACGCTAAGATTCTACATGATAGTACCACAAAAACTAAATAATGGTGCAGACACTTCAAATTACATATTCACTCTCTGCTCCGTTGATGACTTTGTATCCAAACTAAAACAAGACATGGGTGCAAACAATGGCTGATCATCTACTTGTATCTTTTATAGGCAAGGCTACAAAGAGTAAGGAAGAGGGGACTGGCTACCAGAAGATAACCTACAGGTTTGAAGATGGAAGCACCTACGAAAGCTCCTTCTTCACCGTAGCGATCCACAGATACCTAAGAGAGAGACAGAACATAGAACCTGATCTGCTTATAGTGGGCACAAGCGGTTCTACTTGGGGAGAGCTCTTTCAACTTTCCGAAAGTGAGCAGGTTTTTGAGATAGCCAGTAGCTTAGAAAAAGGTTTTGACCACGAGAAACTAAAGCGTCTGGAAGATATCCTCTCTGAGGACTTGGGCGTTAGAGTAAGACTGCTATCAGTAGAGGACAACCCGCCAAGAGTGCTTGAGATAGCAAAAGAGGTATTCAACATCCTGAGCACCGCAGATTACAAGGAGGTGTTCCTTGACATAACCCACTCTTATAGGTACATGCCTTACTCCGTTCTGAGCGCTTTCATGATTTACAAGAACCTGAGGGATTTTAGACTGAGAATATTCTACGGCTTTCTGGAATATGGGCGCAGAGAAGACCCAAAGCCAGCCTACGAGCTCACGGACATATCTCACCTTTTAGACATCTCAAACGCAGTGTCTCTCATCACTTCCACAGGAGATTTTAGAGCTTACTACGACAAGCTTGGCGCAGGAGATGTGGCCAAAAGAGCCTACTACAAAATAGAAACTAACCAACAACCACGCACAGAGTTAAAGGAGCTCATGAAGTTTAAACCACCAGAGCAATACGATACACTACACAAGGAGATAAACCGTCTAATATCAGAGCTTGACAGGGATTACCTTGACGAGCGAATGGTCAGCAGGGCAAAGTTCTTTGCGGACAGGGGCCAGTACCTAAAGGCTATAGTACTGCTTTATGAGGCTTTTATAGTGCTTGCTTGCAGAAAACAGAATAGACAAGACTGCAACAAATACAAAACCAGAGAAGAGATAAGAGACCAGCTTAGAAATAATGAGAAGTTTGAGTTTTTGAGCCACCTAAGAAATGTCATAGTACATGGCAGTCAGCCAGAGGGTAAGTATGGAGGAGAGATACAGCGCATACTTGGTTCAGAAGAGGAGTTCAAAAAGGTGTTTGAGGATTACTTGGATTACTACTATCGGTTAAAGGAGAATAAATGAACTTAAAGTCTTACAGAACGATAAGGACCTTGCTGGGAGAGTTCAGTTTATTGGATATAGTGTTCATCACTTTATTCTTTGGAACACTGCCTGAAGCTTTATTCTCATTAATTGACTTTTTCCTTCAGGGAGAAGGGAACTCTCTAAAAAGAGCTGGGATTTTAGCTGTTATAACCGCTGTAGCACTCGCGTACATTTTTGTGAGGTACGAGAAGCTAAAAGAGTTCTTTGAGGAGAGAGACTACCAAGTTGAGGAAATTTTACCTTCTGCTCAGAGAGTTTTCATAACCGCCCTTAGCCTTCCAAAGCTGTCAGAAGAAGAGCTTTTGGACATAAAACAGAAGAGAAGCTTAGAGGAGATACGAGAAAAGTATGGGAAACCTTTTCGTGGATACCTTACCTTGAGACTATAGAAGACCTAAAGAGTAAAGCAAAGCTGGAAAAGGTAGTGGTGATTCCTTCAGAGCAGTCCAAGGACTACTACAAGCACTTTGAGGAGGTGGTAAATAAGCTATTTGGAGGCTTGAGTGTAGAGCAGTTTGGACCTGCCAATTACGATGACTTTGATGATATCCAAAAGGCTATGAGGAGTGCATTAAAAGAACTCCAAAGTCGGGGCTACAAGAAAAGTGAGATCATTGTAGGTATAACTGGGGGAACTTCTGCTTTCAGCGTTGTTGCTTCTGCGCTCACTCTACCTTCAAAAATGGCACTATCCTATTACACGCAGAATGTCGGAAAGGTAGTTTATGTAAACATTGAGCCAGTTGAGAACAAATGATGTCAGAAAATTTAGCGTAAGGGGGTTATAAGATATTGAGGAGGTAGATTATGAAAAAACTTTTTGCCGTTGCGTTGGCGGTATCTCTGTATGGCTGTCAGGAAGCCAACAGAGTGGACAACTCAGAGCTGTGTGTGGTGAACGACTTTAGGCTCATTCCCAATTGCAAGGAGGGCAATCTCATAGCTTTCCTGCCAGAAAGCTGGGGAAACCAGCAGTTACCCCTCTACTTTGTTGCGCTTCACTGCGATTTTAACCATCAGATCATTTACAACGATAGTGGTGTGGTGTGCGTATACACTGCACAGAGAAACCAAAAGCTTCTCAAACAAGAAAAAAAATAAAGTAAGGAGGTAAGCCATGCTGTGGTTCATTCTTGCAATTTTAGGCTTTTTGGGTCTTTGGAGGTTTGGCAGTTCTTCTAATTCTTCTATTGAGCGTGATCTTGATAGCTTTCATTCTCACAGAAATGACTGTGATATAGACAGAGCCATGTACGATCCTTCTTGTCCTTTATACTGGAGCTTGCACGACACGGATAGCTTTTCTTCTTTTTGGGATAATCACTCAACGGATATTTTATGATGTTAAGATTTGGACAATTTACTAAGAAAATCCAACGCACTGCGCTGAGAAGGTAAGTAGTATCTAGCAAAAGATGGTCCCGTACCTACTTTTATAGTAATAGATTTTTGCGGAAGAGACTTAAACATATCCTCATCCGTGGTATCGTCGCCCATAGCCAATATAAAATCACAATCTTGGGAAAGAGAAACAGCAATAGTCCCTTTATTAACGCTGGCTGGTCTTATCTCTACTACTTTGTTGCCCATTAAAATATTTAATTCTGTATTAGCTATAAGCGAACTAATCTCGTCTACCAGTTCAGCTACTCTTAAGGAAGCCATTTCTTGATCAGCGTTTCTGTAATGAAAAGCTAGCGTAAAATCTTTTTCTTCTACAAAAGCTTGTGGCAATTTATCTACATAGGATTCCATTATATTTTTTACTTTTTCTCTAATTTCTTGGTTTATATAACATTTGGCTTCCCAGCTTTCACCAGGTGATTTAATAAGACATCCATGTTCTGCTACCAAAGTAATGGGAAGGTTTCCAAACCATCTTTCTAACCACTCTTTTTTTCTGCCAGATATAAGTACTACCTTTGTATTTTCCATGGAACCTAAATTGTATAGAATATACCTAATCTCCTCAGTAGGGATGGCCATGTCTGGTCTTCTTGCAATAGGTATTAAAGTACCGTCATAATCTAAAAGTATCAATCTCTTTCTAGCGCTATTAAACATATCCTTTAATTTTCTTATAAGTCTTTCCGTAAGCTCTTTCGTTTTCAAAATTTCCCTTTTTGAAGATATTTCTTTTACAGAACTGATAAAATCGTTACCCCATCTTAATATATCGTATCTTCTAAGTCTTTCCTGCATGGCTTTTAGTCTAAAACTTTGTTCATCTTCTGGCATATCAAGAGCTGCTTCTATAGCTTTTGATAATTCCTCTATAGAGTTTGGATTTACTATTAAAGCTTCGCCTAGCTCTTTTGCTGCTCCAGCAAATTCAGATAATATAAGCACCCCTTTTAAATCTTGCCTTGAAGCTACAAACTCCTTTGCTACTAAATTCATGCCATCTTTTATAGGAGTTATCAGTATAACATCGCAAGCCCTATAATGTGCTATTAACTCATTTACAGGCAAAGATTTGTAATGATAAAGTATTGGAACCCATTCCACAGAACCAAAATACCCATTTATCTCAGCTATCTTTTCCTCTATTTGTCTCTTCATTCTTTGATAATGTTCTACACCCTCTCTTGATGGCACTATATTTAAAATCAAGACAACGTTGTTTCTAAAATCCTCCCTTCTCTTTAACAAATCTTCGTAAGCTAAAAGCCTGTTGTATATGCCTTTAGTATAATCTAGCCTATCTACTGAAAAAATTATTTTTTTATAATGCAAAACTTGTTTTATAGACAAAACCTGTTCTTCTATTTCATCATCTTTCACATTGAATTTATCAACGTCTATACCCATTGGAAATGTGTCAGCTTTTATTATTCTACTGTTATAAACCAATTCTCCCATGCTATGCTCAATACCCAAGACTCTTGAAAGGCTACGAAGAAAATTAGTAGTATATTCATATGTGTGAAATCCTATAACGTCTGCTCCTAGCAAGCCCTCTAACGTTTCCCTCTTCCAAGGAAGCTGAGCAAATGTTTCTGGTGGAGGAAACGGTATATGAAGGAAAAATCCTATTTTGGCATCAGGATAGAATTCTCTTACCATACTTGGTAAAAGCATAAGATGGTAGTCGTGAATCCATATGTATGTATCTTTATCAACTTCAACATTATCTATAAGAGCTCTAAAGAATAGTTTATTGACTTCCTGATAACTTTGCCATTCATCTTGTTTATAAGTTGCTAAGTCTGGCATGTTATGGAAAAGAGGCCAGAGTGTCTTGTTGGAAAATCCGTTGTAAAACTTATCCAAAAGCTTTTCCGGTATGTATATGGGTATGCAATTAGACTCTTGGATAAGAGTTGACCTAATTTTCTCTAAATCTCTTTTCTTTACACGAGAACCAACCCAGCCTATCCAAACCCAGTCTGATATATTCGCTTTTTTTATAAAAGCATCTATACCCGATACCAATCCACCAGGGCTTCTAACAAATATAAGCGGGTCTGTTCCTCTGATAGTCAGAGGAATCCTGTTAGCAATTATAACTAACTTCATAATTTAATGATACCACTTAAATATTTAGCTTACGAATCCCGAAATGTTCTTATCAGGAAAGCGCTAAGTATTAGCGCTGCATGTTTTCTCCCCAAACGGTTTCTCATGATAACTACCTGCTAAAAAATTTTCAATATCGCTAACTCATGGGTATTCTTATAATTATATTCTTGGAAATCACAACAGTCCCCATAGAAGAAGAGGTAAAGCAGTCCTACATAGACTATGCCATGTCTGTCATAGTAGGGCGGGCTATTCCCGATGCTCGCGATGGGCTAAAACCTGTCCAAAGAAGGATACTCTATGCCATGTACCAGATGAACCTAACACCGGATAAACCCTTTGTAAAGAGTGCAAGAATAGTAGGGACAGTTTTGGGATACTACCACCCTCACGGAGATCAGGCTGTTTATGACGCTTTGGTTAGGATGGCTCAGGACTTTAACATGAGATACCCTCTTATAAAGGGGCAGGGGAACTTTGGCTCTATAGACGGTGATCCTCCGGCAGCTATGAGGTATTCAGAGGCAAAACTTTCCAAGGTAGCCATAAAACTCCTTGAAGACATAGAGGAGGATACCGTTGATTTTGTACCTAACTTTGACGGTTCTACCTTAGAGCCATCAGTTTTGCCTTCTAAGTTTCCTAATATGCTCTGCAACGGGTCTACAGGTATAGTGGTAGGATTAGCCACTGTCATAGCTTCTGCTCTTTTGGTTGTTTTCTACTACCGCCACCTTGCTATCTAAATGCATTGAAATGTGTTTAAAGCTTGGTCTTATCCACTTATTCAATATGTGTTTGAAAATCTTTCTTGCTAAAAGCTTCTCCTCTTGAGAAACTTCATACTCTACCCTGTTTTTATTCTCAAACCAATGGATAGTTTCTAAGGTTTTACTAAACCAAGCCCTCTTCAATACTTTGAGCTTAAGATACCTGTTAAACTTGCCCGCTTTGAAAAATTGAGTCCACTGGAGCTTTGATATTACCTTATACTTATGCTAAAATATGACAGGAAGGAGGAGGAGAATGAAAAAGCTCACTGTTTTATCTTTGGTAGCACCTTTTCTCTTCTCTTGTGGAGGTGGTAGCGGTTCTGGTATATATGGAGGCTTTGACACAGTCCTTGTGGGTATAACGAGCATCACACCAAGCAAGGTAAATAGCGATACCGTAATATGGGTGGGGGATACAGGAGTTTGCGGTGTAGCTTTCCAAGACGATGCCATCAACATAAAGATTAAGAGCGAAACTATAAAAAACGCATCAGGACAGCCAATCACACCTAATCCCTCACCAGTTTATTTTGACAGCTATAGGGTCATATGGAGTAGCGCAGTTTCTAACAACGCATGTGAAGGAGCGCCCGAATGCAAGCAAATATTTGCTACACCTTTTGCTCAGCTTACAGGTATAACCGTTCCACCAGATACAGAAGTATCTTTACAAGGTTTAACAGTAGCCTTAGCAAGCTGGAAGTCAAGTGTTCTAAGTCAGTACTGCGTCTCATCTCTTGATAACTGTATATATAACGCAGTCCTTGAACTGCACGGTAGAGAGGTCTTGACAGGAAGAGAAAAAACAGTGAGGGCAAGCTTTAACATACAGTTTGCAGATTATGATCAAGGTAATGCTTGTGGTGCAAGTCCTTGCACTGCGGACAGTACCACTTGTAGAAAACCATAAAGAAGGGGGTAAAGTATGAGAAAACTTCTGGCGCTTACCTTTGGAGTGCTTATTACTTCAAGTTTTTCTATTTCACAGCCTGTGATAAGAATCTTTCCCTCTTCTCCCTATGACTACGGACCTACCACCATAGACACTACCAAAACTACTGACTTTGCGATAACTAACATAGGAGACCCCACTGCTGGACCTTTGAGGATATGTGGAGTTTCTGTCCCTTCAGGATTTCAAAATTTTAAGATAGTTGGGGATAGCTGTAGTGGGAGCAGTCTAAACTATGGTGTTTCATGTACCATATCCGTAAGATTTGAACCACACCAAAAACTTGCCTATTCTGGTACTTTGGCAGTGGTATACGACGATGATGGAGACACCACGGCTTGCAATACACAAAAGACAGCCATAGTTAATCTAACAGGCAAAGGTGTAGCCATAAAGATATCCGGTCCTGGGTGCGATCCATCAAGGTTTATATGCGACTTTGGTGATGTGAGCGTAGGCAGTAACGCTTATAAAACTGTAAGGGTATGCAATGCCAGTGGAGATACTCTTACTCTTCTGAATCCTGCTTTTAACCTTATAGAAAATCCTGTGGGAGATATACCTGCCTTTGGGCTTATAACTACCAACTGCAACGGTGCAAGCTTAAACTTTTTTGCAGGAAATACCGACGACTGTGTTAATAACTACTGCGAGCTTCAGCTTGCTTTCTCACCGCAGGATACTAAAAACTACTTTGGCACAGCCAACATAAATGATGCCAACGGTGGTCCTGGGAACCAGAGCGCCGGTGTTGGTATATTTTTAAAAGGAAATGGTATATACCCAAGTGCGGACATAGACTTTGGTACAGTTCCTTTGGGTAGCTTTGTGGATAGGTTCGTCAATATTAGTTTTACATGTCCAAATAATGGAAATGCAACACCCGGCGAAACGATAACCCTGCCTGATTCTCTCGTGAGCGTATCGGGTACGTACTTTTCTATAGGAAGCTCTTCCTGTCCTACATCATGCATAGAAAATCAAACTGTAAGCTGTAATGTAGCAGTACGGTTCCAACCTTTTACTTCAGGTGTATTTACGGGAAGGGTTATCGTAGCTGTACCTAACGGATCTTCTATAGAAAGAACCCTCGTGGGTAGAGGAGGTCCCGCTACTCAGAACTTCCTTAGCTTGAGCAGTAGCAGTATAGATTTTGGAACAGTTCCCAGGTTTTCAAGCGTAGGAAAGGTAATAGTGGTCAGGAACATAACTTCTTCTACGCTGGAGTTCAATGTAGCTGTTGCAGGTAGCGGTTTCTTTACGAATGTAGTGGGATGCACATGTAATGATAATTACGTATCTAACGGAACGGAGTGTATACCAAGTACTACACCACCTCTTCCTACATCAACCAGGGCTTACAAGCTAAGACCAGGTGAGGTGTGTTCCATAGCGGTAGGGTTCTCTCCTCCTCTCTCTGCAAGGGGTACACTCGGTGGTGTGCTTATATTTGACACTCAGGCTCAGGCTGTAAGCGTCCCTATGACCGCTCAGGTTCCCACCTCTAATCCTCCTACCACACCTCCATCTCTTCCTTCGGTGGGTTCAGGAGGAGGCGGTGGATGCACTATGGGATATGGTAATGCATCTCTGTTCTTTGCATGGTTCTTTGTTCCCTTTGCTCTTCTGTCAAAGAGACTATTTAACAGAAGGTAAATCCGTTGGGGGCTTTGCCCCCTTAATCTCTGTAAACTCTCAGTATTTCCTCTACGGTAGTTATCCCTTCCACCGCTTTTAAAAGTCCATCCTTTAAAAGCGGTACCATACCCTCTTTTATCGCTTGTTCCTTTATCTTACCTGCGTCAGATTTTTTGACTACTAAGCTCCTTATATCTTCAGAAACCTTGAGAATCTCACCTATTACTGTTCTACCCAAATAACCCGTATGGTTGCACTTTTCACATCCTTTCCCTTTATAAAGCTTTTCAGGTACATCAATTCCATTGAGCTTCAATATTTCCTCTTCAAAGGTTGCAGGCTCATATTCGTAAACGCAGTAAGGACATACTTTTCTGACAAGTCTTTGAGATATAACTCCTATCACTGCCGAAGCCAGAAGAAACTCCTCCACACCCATATCTATGAGCCTTGTAAAAGCGCTTGACGCGTCGTTAGTATGCAAGGTAGCAAGTACCAAATGACCTGTCAGAGATGCCTGAACTGCTATACTTGCAGTCTCAAGGTCCCTTATCTCACCTATCATGATCACATCTGGATCCTGCCTGAGTATGTTTCTTAACGCGTTTGCAAAGGTAAGTCCTATTTTGGGCATAACCTGTATTTGTACTACACCTCTGAGGTTATACTCCACGGGGTCCTCAACGGTTATTATTTTCTTCTCCCCTGTGTTTATCTCTTTCATACAGGCATACAAGGTTGTAGTTTTCCCTGAACCCGTGGGTCCAGTAACCAGTATCATACCGTAGGGCTTTTTTATGAAGGAAAGCAATGCGTTAATATCTTGGTCCTTAAAACCTAAGGTATGGAGACTAAGATTTATCTCTCCGCGCTTGAGTATCCTTAGCACCGCACCTTCACCGTGAACCGACGGGACGGTAGAAACCCGGATATCATACTCCTGACCATTAAGGGAATAAGAGAACTTTCCATCCTGAGGTAGTCTCTTTTCCGCTATGTTGAGCCTTGAAAGTATCTTTATCCTTGATATTACTGGCGGAGCTATGTACTTGGGATACTCCCTTATAGTATAGAGGATACCGTCTATCCTGTAGCGCACCACTACATGGTTTTCAAACTGCTCTATGTGTATGTCCGTAGCTGAACGCGTTATAGCATCCCTTATCATATCATTAACAAACTTTACTATAGGTGCTTCTTCTGCTATATTTTCAAGCTTTCTTTCGTCCAGCACATCTTCGGAAAGTGCTTCAAGCTCTAATCCTATACTTGTTGGATCCTCAAGCAGGTTGTTTAACCTTTCTTCATCTACCTGCTGAAAGATCACCTTTTTGCCTAAAGTTCTTTGCAAAAGCTCCCTAAGGTATTCATCCTCTCTTAGGCATGCAAACTTTATATAGTCCTCTCCCTCTTCTAATGGAGCTATGCCGTTTGCCTTTAAAAATTCGTGATTTATTTGGATCTTCACTGTGGCATCCATAACCTATAAACCCTTACCTCTACATAGTATGCAGTAGGATTGTTTATGTTGTCAACACCCATGGAAAGATTATCCACTATAAGCCCGTTTACCTCTATGTCCTTTAAAAATTTTAGTATGTTCTCCACATTTTGTGATGTGTATCTGGCCTTTACTATTACTTTTTTTATACCGTTCATGTCCTGCACACTTTCTTGTGAAAAAGAAACCTCCGCAAGCCCATAAATTTTAGCTTTATCGGAGAGAAGAGTCTTGATCTGTTCCTGGACAAGTTTTTGGTCACCACCTACGGAAAATCTACTTTTCAATTGGGTGAGTTCCTTGTTGATCCTTTCTTCCTCTTTCATGAGCTTTTTTAACTCATCAGCTTTCCTCTTGTATTCATCTCTAAGCTTTTTATTCTCTTCATAAAGGCTTTTTAACTCTTCCCTTTTTCTCTGATAAGGTTTATAAACACCGTAGTAGGCTATCGTAAACAATAGAATCGTAGGTACGAGGATAATTAAATACTTCTTCATATTGTCAGTAAAGGTTTTCATTCTTCTCTTAGCAATTCCTTAAGGTGTTTGAGCTTACTTTCAAAAGATTCTTTCGCACCTTGCTCTTCTTCAGGAGTGCTAATGACACGAGCCTTAATGAGAAGTATGAGTTCTGTGTTGGAAGAAGAAGTGGACTCACTGCTGAAAAGTATGCCAAGACCCGGTATGTCAGAAAGCAACGGTACACCACTTTTCTGTCTCTGTAGCCTATTTTGTATAATACCTCCAAGTAATCCCACCTGTTCGTTTCTAAGTATTAGTGTTGTTGATGCTGACCTTTTTGTTATAAGTGGTGATGTAAGTTCTGGCTGCACCGTGTTCTTTACTGCATCGCTCACTTCTTGCGTGATCTTCAGCGTAACAGAATTGTCCGCACTTACGATAGGTCTTACACGGAGTATAACACCTGTGGTTCTGTACTGAACCGTGTTTTGCACATTAAGAGTACCACCAGTTATGGGAACTACCTGCTGGGTAAGGATAGGGACTTCCGCACCTACCTCTATCTTTGCTTCTTCGTTATCCTTTACAAGTATGTGAGGAGCAGAAAGTACTTTTAGGGATGTCTTTGATGCCAAAAAGTTTAGGATACCCCTTATGTCATTGTTCTTATTGAATATTATCGTGGTAAAACCTTGCAAGGTTTGTACCTGTGGAGCCAAGCCAAAGGATGTGCCTATAGTAAAGCTCGTGCTATCTAAAAAGCCCTTCAAGAGCCCTTCCACACCGTATTGAAGACCTTGTCCTAAGGAAACCTCTGCTATTACCATCTCTATGAGTACCTGCTTGGGGACCGTATCAAGCTCTCTCAGAAGGGATTTTATAACCTCAAACTCAATGGGTGTGGCTTTTATGATAAGTGTGTTGGTAGACTTATCCGCAACTATGTTTCCTACTTTGATAACCTTTTTCTCCTCCTTGATTTCTGGCTTTACTTTTTCTTCTATAACTGTGGGTAGCACCTCCTCTTTCTTTTGGGTCTGCTGGGTTTTTGCCTCAGGTGTTTGTCCAGTTTTAGGCTGTTCTACAGTTTGTTTAGTGGTATCTTGAGATGTTAAGTTTACCGTAGCAACCTTTTGAGTTTCAGAAGATAAACCTATACCTTCTTCAAATATACCCAATGTATTCAAAAGCTCTGCGGTACTTTGTGCATCCAAAAAGTTAAGCCTGTATATGTATATTTCTCGTTTGGTATTTGAAGCTGTATCTTCAATAACCCCTATCCACCTCTTTATATCCTGGAAAAGTACAGGATCCTTTGAAACCACTACAACTATACCTTCCTTTTCAAGACTGTCTATAACTGAATCCGCATCAGCCTTGCCAAGAAGTTTTAATATCTTCCTCACATTGTCCCTTACCTGATTAGCATCAACCCTAGTTTTTATAAATGCTATTTTCTTGTCTCTGTAAAAGGGGCTGTCAATCTCCTCAAGAAGTCTTTTCAATCTTATAAGTTTTTCTTTATAGTCCAGTATTACCAAAAATCTCTGTTGGGCTATAACCTTTCCTGCAGGTGAAAGAAAAGCGGAAAGAGCCTGAGCTAAAGAAGAAGGAGACACATTTTCGGGAGAATAAATTATAGCCGAAAAGTTACTGCCTAATGGAGATTTTCCAGAAGGAAGTACCAAAAGTTTACCCTTATCTTCTGACAAACTAAAACCGTAGACGGAAAGAATATCCTGCATGTAAGTTATAACTTCTTCTCTCGTTAAGTGGTCCAAATGCACAGAGACTCTCTGATTTAGGTCTGCAGGAGCAGAATAAGATATACCCAATGTTTTATAAAATACTTCGTTGAGAAGTTCCAAAAGGCTTATGTCGTCAAAGTGTATGCTTATGTTTCCTTTCTTTGCCGGTGAGCCTGTTTTTACACTCCCTTCGTAGTTCCGCTCGTATATAACCCTCTCTCCCTTTTTTTCTTCTATTTGAGTTTTCTTCTCTTCCTTTTGTGAAGGCAGAGGTGTTGATATCTGAGCTTGACTAATGTTATAAGGCTCTACATAGCCACTCGTCATTTGAGCACACGAAGATATAAAAAAAGCCAATGTGGTCAGTAGTGCTTTTTTGCTCATAGAAAAAAACATCTTTTGCTATTATACCACAAAATAAAAAACCCCGCAGGATGCGGGGCTAAGGGAGTTTTTAAAACTGCTCAGAACTGGGTTTGAAGTGCCAATGTCCAGTCAGTGTAGTTCTTCTCGTTAGCGCTCTTGTTCTTGAGGCTTACCACGTCAGCACCCAATTGAATCTTGGCGTCCTGACCCTTTATGTAGTAGTTGAGGAACACACCAGTTCTGTTGGTGTCTTTATTAGCACTTGTCCTGTCGTCAAGCTTTTCGTACCTTATGGCAAGGGCAGGTTTTCCTATTCCAATCACTTGATCATAAAGGAGCTGACCCTGTACATAGTAAGCTCTGTCCTTGGATTTGTTAGGAGCAGTTGCGGGCATGTCTTTCCTGTCTTGGTAGCCAAGCTGGAGGTTGGGAACTATATCTCCAAACTTCTGCTCCCACATGGCATCCACGGTCCACGCCTTTGCGGTAGCTGAGTATCCGCTACCATTGTCCCACTTTTGGGCATTGTAGCCAAGACCTATGCTGAGCACATTTTGCTTTCCAAGGTAAGTGTCAGCAAGGGTAAAGCCCTTTTCACCTTTGAAGCCCAGCATGGTGGGTGTGAACTGTATCCTTCCGGAGAAGGCAAGGTTGTCCTTTACACCAAAATTGGCATTAGCATGGTCCCACCTTCCATCAAAGATGCCAAGCTGGTACTTGAGCATGCCGTCCGCTATGTTGCCCCATACGGTAAGACCTGCATCCCTGTAACCGTTGGCTATGTTGGACCCTATGGTAAAAGGTACAAACATATTAGTCCTGGTGGTATAGCCGTATCCAGTAGGAATAAGGTATGTGTAGCTGTCTGTTAGTGATGCTCTGCTAAAGGGTAGCCTGTAGAGACCTGCCATGATCTGGAACTCTTCCATGGGTTTGAGGTTTATAAAGGCGTCGTTAACTCTTGATTCTCTTGTTCCTCCGTGGCTACCTCTACCGGTGCTTCCGTTGTAGACTGCAGAGTCCAAGTTTGCACCAAACTGGACGAACTTGTTCACCTGACCGCTGAAGTAAATCCTGGCATTGTTGATGGAGAAGTCATTGTAGTCCTTGCCTCCAGGGGTTGTCTTACCCAGGTGCTGTGCCCAGATCTGGAGTTTTAGTCCCATGTTGGCGAAGGTATCTTCGTCAATTCTGATAACCGCTGCCTGAGAAGGCAAGACTGCTGCTCCCATCAGGGCTGCCATTGCTAAAAGGCTCTTCCTCATGTTCTTACCCTCCTTTGAAGGAATTTACTGCTTTATATGTTAGCATATAAAAATGAGCATGTCAAGAGTTTTAATAATGTACCTCTCCTTTGTTGGTTTAACTTTTTCTGCTCTGTTTTGTATAAAGCCTGTTGAAAATCCCTATAGGGATCCTTATATAAACTATGCACTACGAAAAAAGTTAGAAGATGCTGTACTTGAGAGCGGACATAAGCTTAGTTGTAAAGAGAATGCACTTAGTATTGTTCCTGTGATAAAAGAGTTAAAGGAAACGCCTATTGCGTACACTCCTTACCAAAGGGTAAGCGCGTACAATCTTACCTTAAGCATAGCTCTAAAAGATGGTAAAGAAGAAAAGGACTTTTCCTTTACTGTACCGTATAACCTACCTACGGGTGGCGTGGGCGATCTTCCAAGAAGGAGAGCTATAGATGACATACTTGATATAATATACATAGAGTTTGTTCAATACTTTAAAAGGAGGTACTGAACCATGCTTATAAATGTTGAAAGCACAAAGAGTTTAGAAGAACTCAAAAGCAAGCTTGAAGAAACTGCGAAAGCCAAAGGTTTTGGCGTTATGGCTGTTCATGAAGTCACTAAGATACTTGAAAGCAAAGGTGTGCCGATAAGTTATCAGTGTATGATCGTTGAGGTATGCTCCCCCAAACACGCAAGTGCGGTTCTACAAAAGAACCCTTATGTATCTACCGCTATGCCTTGTAGGATAGCACTTATAGACCAGGGTGATAAGAGGATCATGAGCACTGTAGCTCCCACCGTGATGCTTGAGATGTACAACATACCAGAGGCTAAAGAAATAGCGCAAGAAGTGGAAAGACTTATGAAAGAGATAATGGAAGAGGCAAAGTGAGGTTTAACTCAGTAGATCCTTTATAAGCTCTTCCTTTACATTCTGTGGTATGTCAGCAATAGCTTTGTAGTTAGGGTGGTTTATCTCAAGCTTTAGAGGCATCTTTTTAAAGTCCTCAACTTGTTCATCTGTTAGGTTAAATTTCAAAAAGTGAACCACTGCGGCTTTGCCATACTCGTAGTCCTCTTTGCTTCTTTCGTCAGCTACTGCCCTTATTGTGTGTTTGTTGCCTATATGTAGATAAAGATGGTCGTGTATACCTACAAGCTTGGGAAGTAGTTTTTTTCTCTCTTCCTCATCGGGTATTTCTATAAACATAGTAACAGAAAGCTGATTTTTATCAGGTATAAGCTCGTTATAAACTTCTATCTCTTGTTTTATATCCTCATCCCTGACCATCCTCTCTGCCCTTATCATTTCCTGTATCTGAAACCAGACAGTTTGTGTGTTTTCAAAAACGAGATGAACCAGATCACCAAGAAAAACTCTTCTGTTTTTCTTAAGCTCCATTATTTCCTTTTTCTTTTCTTCTCTTACCTTCTCGTATTCGTAGATGTTAAGAATGTCCTCCATACTAACCTTTCTCACTTTTCCACCCCCAAAAGGTATAAAACCCGGCAGAAGCCGGGCGTACTTTTAGGCTTTGAGACTTTCAAGAGCTTTTTGGAACCTGCCAGCGTGGGACTTTTCAGCTCTTGCAAGAGTCTCAAACCACTCTGCTATGTCATCAAAACCTTCTTCTCTGGCGATCTTGGCAAAACCAGGGTACATTTCAGTGTACTCGTAGGTCTCTCCTGCTATTGCAGCCTCAAGATTCTGCTCCATACTCCCTATAGGTTTACCGGTAGCAGGATCACCACCTCCGTACTTTTCAAGAAATTCAAGGTGTCCAAAGGCATGCCCCGTTTCACCTTCTGCGGTTTCCCTAAAGATGTTAGCTATGTCGGGGTATCCTTCTATGTCTGCCTTTCTGGCAAAGTACAGATACCTCCTGTTGGCTTGAGACTCTCCAGCAAAGGCGTGCTTAAGACACTCAAGTGTCTTTGTACCTGCTAAACTCTTCATGGCTAAACCTCCTTTTAAAAGTTTTACTATTATTTATTATATGCAAAATATTTTCAAATGTCAAGAGTTGAACTTAGGATTAAAATATTGTGCATGCTGGACATAGTCATAAAATCTGCCCTTATACCAGAAAAAGGTATCCTTGACATAGCCATAAAGGACGGAAGGATAACGTCTATAAGTGCACATGTAGAAGAAGAGGCAAGGTATGTGATAAAAGCGAACGGAAAGATAGCAATGCCTTCTTTTGCCAACATGCACACGCACATTTCTATGAGCCTATTACGAGGGATAGGTGCTGATCTGACACTGATGGATTGGCTTCAAAAGGTCATATGGGTGCTTGAAGGTGAGTTTGTATCACCAGAGTTTGTCAGAGATGGGGCTCTGCTTGGCATAGCAGAAAGCATTATGTCAGGCACTACCTTACTTATGGACATGTACTTTTTTGAAGAAGCGGTAGCGGAGGTAGCTCTGTCTGCGGGTGTAAGGGTAGGTTTAGGTTTTGGTATATTAGACTTTCCCACAAAAGTAGCAAGCACTCCGGATGAATACATAAAGAGGGCTGAGCACTTTATAAAAACTTTCAGAGAGCAGGATCTTGTCTTTCCTGTTTTGTGTCCTCACGCAACATACACTTGCTCACCCCCAACCCTTATGAAAGTAAAAGAGCTCGCGGAAAAAGAAGGAGTGCTTATTCACACACATGTGGCAGAAACCAAAGCTGAGGTGGAAAGTGTAAAGGAAAAGTATGGAAAGCCACCGGTAAAACACTTAGATGCCTTGGGGTTCCTTTCAGAAAAGGTGCTTATGGCTCACATGGTATGGTTAGATGAAGAGGAAAAATCTATAGTTAAGGAAAGAGGTGCAAAGGTACTTCACTGTCCAGAAAGTAACTTAAAGCTCGCTTCGGGTATAGCTCCCGTTTGGGAGTATATAAAGATGGGCATACATGTGTGCTTGGGAACTGACGGTCCTGCATCTAACGACAACTTGGATATGCTTGAAGAGATGTCTACCATGGTAAAGCTCCAAAAAGGTTATAGCTTATCTGCAAAAGCTATGGATGCCAGAACTGCTATAAAGATAGCGACGCTAAACGGCTTTACCGCATGCGGTATAAAAGCAGGAAAACTGGAAGAAGGCTATCAGGCAGACCTTATACTTATAGACCCAGACAAACCCCACTTACAACCCCTATACGACCCTCTCGTTCAGATAGTTTACTCCGCAAAGTCCTCTGACATAGATACCGTCATATGTAAAGGTAGAGTCCTTATGGAAAAACGGGAGCTAAAGACCGTGGATATGGATGAAGTTAGGCATATAGCAAGAAAGTGGAAAGACAGGATCACAAACTTTATAGAAAATTTAGGGCTAAAACCTAGTGTCTAAAATTCCATAGCCAGAGGTTGTATGTTAGACATGGTAGCGTGGTGTACAGAAAACTCAAGCGATGCACCTCCAACAGGTCAGCTGGCTAACTTACAAAGAAAAGCCTCCGCACGGATAATAGGAGTAATCCGCCCCCTCGTAGTGATGGAAAGAGATCACGGAAGAAAAATATGTTATATTTTTAAAGTGAAAAATGTGTCTAAGGAGAGTATCATGGAAGAGCAAATGTATGCGGTCCCGTTCAGTTTAGTAGGGTTTTTTTTCACTAACAAACCCATTGAAGAGAGTATTAGAAGCGACCTTACTCCTGAAGAGATGGAAAAGCTTCAGGAACTTCTTGCCCGTTTCCTTTTTACAGAAGACATAAAGATAGCTCTTTATCCGTCAGTAGTCCCACCAGATCAGGCAGAAGAGGCACTTGAAGAGCTTGAAGATATGATGTTCGGAGAGGACCAGGAAGAATGACTAAGGTTGTGCTCTGTGGTGCTCTTGGAAGAATGGGGAAAGCCATTCTAAGGCTTTCCCTTGAATATTCAGACTTTGAGGTGATAGCAGGTGTGGAACATCCAGACTGCATAAGAGTAGCAGACTTAGGGGAAGCGTCAGGCATACAGGAACTGAAAGGGAAGCCCTTAACTTCAAGACTTGAAGAGGTTATCTCCCAATGTCATGTAGTTATAGAGTTTTCAGGCAACCCATCTGCTGCAGTCTCTCACACAAAGATAGCTTCTCTGAGTGGTAAAGGCATAGTTATAGGAACCACAGGCTTTTCAGAAGAGGAAGTGCAAGAAGTAAAAGCGCACTCGCAAAATATACCCATTCTTCTTTCTCCTAACATGAGTCTTGGTGTAAACCTTCTTTTTAAACTCGTGGAGCTTTCCGCAAAAGCCTTGAAGGACAAGAACTTTGATGTGGAAATATCCGAAATACACCACAGGTTCAAGAAAGATGCACCCAGTGGTACCGCTCTTAAACTTGCAAGCATAGTAGCATCTGCCTTTAACACTACACTCAAAGATTCTGCAGTTTTTGGTAGGGAAGGAGTGCATCAAAGAAGCACGCAAGAGATAGGCGTTATTGCCCTAAGGGGGGGAGATGTAGTAGGTGATCACACTGTCTACTTTCTGGGTTTTGGTGAAAGGATAGAACTTACACACAGAGCAACCTCTCGGGACACTTTTGCCAAGGGTGCTATAGAAGCAAGTAGGTGGATAATGGGCAAGCCACCGGGTTTTTACTCTATGTTTGATGTGCTTGGGCTATGAGTTTTTATGAGATTATAGAAGACATAACCGCTGACGCAGGCGTGCGTGTAAAAGCAAAAACTCTTGAGGAGCTCATATGCAAGGCTATTCTTGCAACTTTTAACGAAATTACAGACATAGAAAAAGTCCAAAGGAAGGAAAGTCATACGGTAGAAGTTTATTCTAATCTCCCCTACATGCTTGCAGATGCTATAAATCAGGCTATAGTGCTACACGAATCAAAGGGTTTTGTAGCTTCCAGTTGTGAGGTTTTAGAGTTATCAGAAAACCATGTAAAGTTAAAGCTTTTTGGAGATAAGTTTGATGATAAAAAAAACGAACCTAAACTTGTAATAAAAGCTGCCACATACCACAGGCTCAAAGTAGAAAAACTACCTGATGGATACCTCGCAGAGGTCATATTTGATATATAGATGTGTGATATAATGTAATTGCCATGTTTCAGGGATCAATGGTTGCTCTTATAACTCCGTTCAAAGATGGAGAGGTGGATTACGCTTCCATAGATCAGCTCGTTGAGTTTCACATAAATAACCGTACTGATGCATTGGTTGTGTGTGGTACCACAGGTGAATCAGCAACCCTTACTTTTGAGGAACACGAAAAAGTGGTTGAGTATGTAGTAAAGCGTGCAAAGGGAAGGATAAAGGTTATAGCGGGAACAGGAGCAAACGCTACACACGAAGCTATAGAGCTTACCGCTTATGCAAAGCGCGTGGGTGCAGATGCCTGTTTGTCTGTTGTTCCCTATTACAACAAGCCTACTCAGGAGGGTATATACAGACACTTTAAAACCATAGCGGACGAGGTAGATATTCCCATAATCCTTTATAACATACCTTCAAGGACTGGTGTGGAGATAGCTCCAGAAACAGTATACAGGCTTGCTAAAGACTGCCCCAACATAGTAGGCACAAAAGAATCAACACCAAACATGGATAGGATATCTGAACTGATGAGACTTTTGGGAGACAACTTTGTGGTACTTTCTGGTGATGATTCTCTTACGCTTCCCATGATGGCTCTCGGTGCAAAAGGTGTCATATCCGTAGCTAACAACATAGTACCTGTAGAAGTAAAGAACATGGTGGATTATGCACTCAAAGGAGACTTCAAGAAGGCTTTGGAACTACATCTCTATCTGTTTGAACTTTTTAAAATACTTTTTATAGAAACTAACCCTATCCCTATAAAGACCGCATGCTGGGCTCTTGGTATGTGTGAAAAAGAGTTCAGACTACCCCTTTGTGAGATGAAACCAGAGAACGAGAAAAAGCTTATAGAAACTCTCAAAAAGTACGGTCTTCCCGTGGTAAGGGAGTAAAAATGGCAAAACTCTTGCTTTTCCTAAATGCCTTTTATTTAGGTCTTGGGACATTCTTTAGCTTTTATTTAGCACCACTACTTTTTAAAGTTCTTGAAAAGGAATACGCAGGAAGGGTAGTAGAAAAGGTGTTTCCTGTATACTTTGGTTTAGGCTTAATTTTGGGTTCGCTTTCCTTGATTTTAGGCTTTAGGTTGGGCAAATGGGTGGTCATTGTTATGATCCTTAACCTTATTATCCTTGCCTTTCAAGAGTTTTATGTGCTTCCTATATCGCACCATTTTAAATTTACAGACTATGAGACATTCATGAGGTGGCATGGCATTTCCATGGTTCTAAATCTAATTCACTTACTTTTAGTGTTTGTTCTGTGTATAAAACTGTATTTGATTTTGTAGGTATAAGATGGAGCGACTACTAAAAGTGATAGAAGGAGAGCTTGTAAGACATCTTGACCCAGAAGTGAGAGAGGTTTTACAAGTAGGCAACTATATAGTATCTTCTGGTGGTAAGAGGATAAGACCTATCCTTACCTTACTTACCTGTATAGCTTTGGGTGGGGATGATAGTAAAGTACATCCCTTAGCTGTGGGTATAGAGTACATACATGTGGCATCTTTGCTTCACGATGATGTAGTTGATGGTGCGGACACAAGAAGGGGTAAACCTTCCGCTAACTTAGTTTTTGGAAACGAGATGTGCGTTCTGACTGGCGATTACATGTACGCTAAGGCTCTTTGGTTGTATTCAGTGTATGGCGACATGAAAAGTATACAGATAGTGAGTAAAGCGGTTATGGATATGGCTCAGGGACAGGTGCTTGAGCTCAAAAGTATAGAAAATGTTATAGATGAAAGAACTTACTTTGACATAATAGATAAAAAAACGGGTGTGCTCTTTGGAGCCAGCATGGCAGTAGGAGCTCTAATGGCGGGAAGGGAAGATTACGAAGAGTTTTACCGTATAGGCGTCAGGATAGGTAGAGCTTTCCAACTCGTTGACGACGCTTTAGACTATGTAGGTTCTCAGGAAAAGTTAGGTAAACCTGTAGGTAATGATCTCAAAGAAGGTAAATGTACCTATCCTCTCATAAGCGTGCTAGACAAACTTGACATAAAAAATGTGAAAAACCTTTTGAAGAACCGCGACACTACGTGGCTCAGGCAGAAAGTGATAGAGTTAGGTGGAGTTGAAAACACATACAGGAAGGCGAAGGTAGAAACAGATCAAGCCTTAGAGGATCTTTACAGAATAGCTGGGAAAGATGCTGTAGAAATTCTCTCACCCCTCATTATCTCTATTGTAAAAAGGGAAAGATAATCATCTGTAAGCACTCAGTACCTTATACACTTTCCATACATAGGTGCTTATATCCTTTGCCTTTTTACCTTTGTTGTAGCAATCCACAGCCTTCCAGTTAAAGCCATGATTAGCTATACATTCCTTAAGTATGTAAGCTCCCGCTCTTATGTTCTTACAAATGTCCCAAAGGTCCTCTTCTTTTTCTATGATACCTACCCTCTTGAGCTTAGGTATGTTAGATGAATTTACCTGCATTATACCTATATCGTAAGTTCCGTTGGAATTCCTATTTAGTGCGTTATGCCTTAACCCACTTTCCACGTAAGCTATTACTACAAGCAGTTTTTTATTTACCTGCATTTCTTGAGAAGCTTTGTCAAAACAAACAGACAGCTCAAACATCTGGGTACTATTCTATAACGGTAATCGTCTCTTCTTTATCCAAAAGATGATAACAAAGGCAACCAGCAACAGAGTAATAAACGCAGATGCAGGCAGTGCTATAACCTTGTTTATCCTCAAGAATGTGTCAAGCAAGAAAAGAAAGAGAAGATAAAAGCCATAAACCACTAAAAGGAAAGAAAAAACTTGCCACAGTTTGCTTAACACGCCAAATTAAACCTCCAACATAGTCTCCAAGGTTATTCTAACACACTCTGCAAGTGCCTTAAGATGGTATCCTCCTTCAAGAGCAAACAAAGATGGGACTTTTAGCTCTTTGCATACATTGAGAATGCTTCTGACTATGTTCCTCACTCCTTCTGTGCTAACATTTAGATAGGTCAAAGGGTCATCTCTGTGTATGTCATAACCGGCTGATACTAGCACAAACTCGGGGTTAAACTGTTTGACAAGGTCAGGCAGAAGTTTTCCGTATATCTCTTTGTACTCATCATCACCAGCACCTGCGCTGAGAGGTACATTGTAAGTGTAGCCCAGTCCTTTGCCTGCACCTCTTTCCTTGTCAGAACCAGTGCCGGGATAAAAAGGATACTCGTGAGTGGAAAAGTAAAAAACCCTGTCCTCTTCGTAAAAGCTCTTTTGTGTGCCATTTCCGTGATGAGCATCAAAATCTATGATGAACACCCTTTTGAACCCCTTTTGGAGAAGATACCATCCACCTACAGCTATGTTGTTAAAAAGGCAAAAGCCCATAGCCTTTGCACGCTCCGCATGATGACCTGGAGGTCTTATGGCACAAAACACCGTATCTACCTCACCTTCAATGAGTTTATCTATACCTTCAAGAACCCCTCCCACTGCGTAAAGAGCGGTTTCGTAAGAATCAGGGACTGCGTAAGTGTCAGGGTCCAGATAACCCCCGCCAGCTTGACAAAAGTCATGCACCTCCTGTATGTAAGCAAGGTCGTGATTTAGAGCCACTTCTTCTACCTTTGCCCTCCTGGGTTTTATCTTTTTTAAGCTTTTGAACAAGTTATTTCTGTCCAGCTCTTGAATTATGCTTATGAGTCTGTCCATGTTTTCTGGATGGTTTTTCCAGTTGTGTCTGAGGTATATGTCATCGTAAACAAAACCTGTCCTCATAGGAAAAAGATTATACAAGATCCTGTGCTATATTATGAAGGTATGAGGGCTTTAGCGTTTTTGCTTTTACTTTTTGTTTTTGGATTGTCTAAGGAGATGAACCTCAAAAAGGTAGAAGACAACATCTACATGGTCAGGGGTGTGGATGAGCTACCATCTTTGGAAAATAAGGGTTTTGTGTCCAACGCATACGCAATCCTGACAAAAGAGGGATGGGTAGTAATAGACACTCTCTCCACACCCGAGCTTTCCAAAAAATTACTTGAGCAGATGTACAGGGTAAAGAAAGCTCCTGTCAAGTATGCCATCATAACCCACTACCACCCTGATCATTGGTACGGAGCTCAAACTTTTAAAGATGTTGGTGCAAAAATTATAGCACACAGAGGACTTTATGAGCTTTACAAAAGCGGGATGGCAAAGTCCATACTTGAGGAGGCAAACAAAAACTTTGGGGGGTTGTATAAAAGTGTCTTGCTAGTAGAACCAGACATAGTGGTAGATGACTATAAAAAGCTAAAGGTGGGCAGTGAGGAATTTGAAATTATCTCCATGACACCCGCGCATACCAACAGTGATATAGTGGTGTATATGCCAAAAAGGAAGGTGCTGTTTGCTGGCGATCTGGTGTATCAGAAGCGCATACCCTTTATGGCAGATAGAAATGCAAGCTCCAAAGGGTGGGAAGAGGCATTGAAAAAGATGAAGAACATGGACATAAGAATTATCTTAGGAGGACATAACGATCCCATGGACAAAAGCGCTATAGACTATACCTTGGGCTACATTACATATCTTAGGCAAAACATAAAGAAGATGAAGGAAGAGGGCAAGTTCATAGATGAGATAAAAACTGCCTTGCAAGATTCTCCTTACAAGTCAGACGCTATGTATGGGCAGTTTCATAACGCCAACATATTTAAAGTAGATAGCGAACTGGATTTAGAGCCATGAAAGTAGGTGTAATAAGCTTAGGATGTGCCAAGAACCTTGTAGATACAGAGGTTCTCCTTGGTAAGCTCAAATCAAGCGGTGCTGTTATTGTAAGTGATCCCAAAAAGGCAGATGTGATCATCATAAACACCTGCAGTTTTATAGAGCCGGCAAAAGCAGAATCCATAGACACCATACTGGAGTTTGCGGAAAAGAAGAAGGTGATAGTAATGGGTTGCTTAGTCCAAAGGTACAAGGAGGAGCTCCAAAAGGAGATACCAGAGGTTAGCGCTTACTTTGGCACAGAAAGCTGGGATTCCATATTAGAGTTTCTAAGGCTCAAGCCAAAAGAGGATATCAAAAGAATCCTTACCACGCCAAAATCTTATGCATACCTTAAAATATCTGAGGGATGCAACAGGCTCTGCTCTTTTTGTGCAATACCCATCATAAGAGGAAGGCACAGATCAAGACCCATAGAAGAGATCGTTGAGGAAGCCAAATATCTGGCAGACCAAGGTGTAAAAGAGTTATGCATAGTTTCTCAGGATACTGCTTACTACGGCAGGGACATATACGGTAAAGCTCATCTTATAAAACTTCTGCAGGAGCTTGAGAAAGTACAAGGCGTAAAGTGGATAAGATTGCTCTATCTTTACCCCACAGAGGTAGAAGATGGGCTTCTTTATTACATGGCAGATTCGGAAAAGGTAATTCCTTACCTGGATATTCCCCTTCAACACATATCCACAGATGTGCTAAAGAGCATGAGAAGAGGCTACGATGAGAACTTTGTAAGGAAATTCTTAGATAAGGTGATGAAGGTATTACCCCATGCTGTTTTGAGAACTACCTTCATAGTGGGCTACCCTTCTGAAACTGCGCAGGACTTTCAAAAGCTTTTGGATTTTGTGCAGGAAGGACACTTCCATTGGGTGGGGGTATTCACTTACTATCAGGAGGAGAATACTCATGCCTATGCCTTGGGAGATCCTATACCCATGCAAGAGAAAGAAAACAGAAAGGAAGAGCTTTTAAGGGTACAGAAAGATATAACTTACAAAAAGAATCTTGACCTTGTAGGGAAAACCCTTGACCTTTTAGTAGATGGCTTTGACGAAGAGCTTGGCATAGTGCCAGTAGGGAGGATTTACGCACAGGCTCCTGAAGTTGACGGCATTACTTACATAGAGGCAGAAAAACAGCTAAAGCCTGGAGAGGTAATCACGGTAAAGATCACTCAAGCTAAGGATTACGACCTTGTAGCGCAGTGCCTTTAGATATCAATACGAGCGAACTTTTTTCTTCCTTCCTCAAACACATCTCCGCCGTATATGTCGTTAGCCACTATCACAGGAAAGTCTTCTACATAGAGCCTCCTTATAGCTTCTGTGCCTAAGTCCTCATACGCTATTACCTCAGAGGACTTTATACTTTTTGCCAGCAGAACAGCAACACCACCAACAGCAGCAAAGTAAACCGCTTTGTATTTTTTGAGAAGCTCCTTTACCTGCGGGCTTCTGTATCCTTTGCCTATCATACCCTTTAGTCCTAACTTTAAAAGAGGTTCCACATACTTGTCCATTCTAATGGCTGTGGTGGGTCCTGCTGACCCTATCACTTGTCCGGGTTTGGGTGGGGTAGGTCCCACATAGTATATAACTTGTCCCTTCATATCAAAAGGTGGCATTTCTCCTCTGCTTATAGCCTCAACCATCCTTTTGTGAGCTGCATCTCTTGCGGTATATATGTAGCCGTTTAGCAGTACTTTATCACCTGCCCTGAGCTCTTCTATAACTTGGTCCGTTAAAGGAGTAAAGAGCCTTTTTTCCATAACATTATTGTATTATAAACCCTGCAAAATGCCAAAAATGTTTTATAATATTAGATTGTTAGGGCGCGTAGCTCAATGGCAGAGCGGGCGGCTCATAACCGCCCGGTTGGGGGTTCGAGTCCTCCCGCGCCCACTAATGAAGGAACTTTTCCAAAAGATTTCCAAAAAAGACAAAAGCAGAGATCCTTAAACTTCTTGCTATGGCGCTTGCAATAAGGAAAGTCATTACAGGCATCTTGAATATGCCAGAAAGCCAACAGACTAGCTTATAAGGTTCTCCTACTATGACCGCAAAAAACCCGTACTTATTGAATATGCTCTCTCCCTTTAGGTAAAGCTTCTCGCCCAAAAGGCGTTTTACAAAAGCCTCTCCAAAGAAACTCGCAAGATAGTAAGCCACCAAAGCACCAAGAATATTTCCTGCGAAAGCTACAAAACCTGCCACATATGTATTTAGCTTAAACAGGGGTGCGCTTACAATAAAGGGATACGGAGGTATGGGTTGAAACAGAGATTCAGTAAAGGATATAAGAAATATAGCCATATACCCATATTGGCTAACAAACTCTTGAGCGTACCGTTTAAGCTCAGGGAAAAATTGCTCTATCAATGTAAATAAACCTCCATATTGTCAAAAGCGGATACGGTGTTTACACCTGTTAACGAGGTTATGTAGTCTGCCACCTCCTGAGGATCATGATTTTTTAGGAATTCATAACCAAAGTGGGTAAGGATAGCTTTTTGAGGATGCAAGCCTCTTATAAGTTTAATAGCATCTTCTACAGAAAGGTGTTCTATGTTTTCCCTTTTGTTGTAAAGGGTAGTGTTTATGATCATGACCTGTACATTTCTTGGGTATAGGCTCAGCATCTTGTCCTCAAACATAGCGCACGATACATAAAGCACTTTGTCATTGAGCAAAAGAGCGTAAGTTTCTGTGTTGTGATGCCTATGTTTCATAACCGCTTTTACTTTTATACCCATATACTCAAAGGTTCTGCCTTCTTCAAGAAAAGCCTCAAAGGCAAGTCTCTTCCTCAAGTAAGGCAGAATTACTCTGTCTTCTCCTTCAAAAGCAGATCTTGGTGCAAATAGAGCTATGTGAATTCTTTTTCCACCATCTGTTGACGCTTCTATGAGGGAATTTACATCCGCAGAGTGATCTAAGTGTATGTGTGATAGTACTATCAAATCCAAAGCTCTTGGGTCAAATCCTCTCTCGTGAAGGTAAACAAAAGCGCCAGGTCCGGGGTCTACATGCACCCACCTTCCCGATAGGTGCATTAGCATACCACCAGACCTTCTTATCCTTCTAAAAGTGCTTGCTCTACCTCCTGCGGTTCCTAAGAAAAGTATCTTATCCAACCTCTTCTAACTGTATGGAGCTACTGGGACAGCTTTCTGCTACCTCCCGTAGAGAGGATTTCAAAGGATCATCTATCTTAACCCTAAGCCAGACTATGGGTATGCCATCACCTCTATCAGCAAATACTTGCGGTAGCATATCGTAGCACAACCTACAGGCTGTGCATGTATCTATATCAATAAGGATTCTCATGCTTCCTCTGTTATGATGGAACCGCTGGGGCATTCGTCTGTGACTTCTTTAACTTCCTGCTCCAACTCTGCAGGGACTATCATCCAACCGTCAGGTCCAGGGCTTACAACTTCCGCTATGCCATCGCCCCTGTTTTTGTAAACCTCAGGAACTCTATCGTAGCATAGCTCGCAAGCAGTGCAAGTATCTGGATCAACTCTTGTTTTAAGTGCCATACTACTTACCTCCTTAAACAAAGTTTTAGGTTATTAAAATATAACACATATTTAAAACATCAATATATCCTAAATCATGTGCGCAAAAACTCGTACACAGTTTTGCCTATGAAGGCAGGGTTCTCTATAACATTTACTCCTGCATCTTTTAATGCAGACATCTTAGCCTGAGCTGTTCCCTTGCCTCCACTTATTATAGCTCCTGCGTGTCCCATCCTCCTGCCGGGTGGTGCGGTAATACCCGCTATGTATGCAAATACTGGTTTCCTCACATGGTTTTTTATATACTCAGCCGCTTCTTCCTCTGCAGTGCCACCTATTTCCCCTATCATGAGAATGGCTTCTGTTTCTGGGTCCTCATTGAACATAGCTATAACATCCTTGTGAGAGAGCCCATGCACTGGGTCTCCACCTATTCCTACCGCAGTGGACTGACCAAGTCCGTAGCGTGTGAGCTGATAAGAAGCTTCGTAAGTCAGAGTTCCACTCCTTGATACTATACCTATGCTACCTCTTTTGAATATGTGTCCAGGCATTATGCCTACTTTGGCTTCATCAGGAGTTATAACTCCAGGGCAGTTGGGACCTATCAGCCTTGCGTTAGGATAGTTCTTTTTCATGTAGTCCTTTACCTGCATCATGTCCTTGACGGGAATACCTTCTGTGATACAAACTACAAGCTCTATGCCTGCATCTAAGGCTTCCACTATGGCATCACCTGCAAAGACAGGAGGTACAAATATCAAAGAGCAGTTAGCACCTGTCTCTTTTACCGCTTCTTCTACAGTGTTAAAGACAGGTATGTCCTCTACCTTCTGACCGCCTTTGCCCGGTGTGACGCCAGCCACAACTTTTGTACCGTAAGCTTTACATTGCAGAGCGTGAAAAGACCCTTCCTTTCCAGTGATACCCTGAACTACCACTTTTGTATCTTTGTTTACCAATATAGACATGTTATACCTCCAATCCTTGATTTAACTCCTGCTTGCCAGTTCTACAGCTTTCTTAGCTCCGTCCCACATATCTTCAGCGTTAATGAAGTTAAGACCTGACTGAGCAAGAAGTCTTCTACCTTCTTCCACATTTGTACCTTCCATTCGGACAACTACCGGTACTTTTATTTGCACCATCTTTGCTGCCTCTATAAGCCCCTGAGCCAGTCTGTCACATCTGAGTATGCCACCAAATATGTTTATAAATACAGCCTTTACATTCTGGTCTGCCATGAGTATCCTAAAAGCGTTGGCTATCTGCTCCACATTAGCTCCACCTCCCACATCAAGAAAATTAGCAGGCTCTCCACCTGCCAGCTTTATTATGTCCATAGTAGTCATGGCAAGACCAGCACCGTTTACCATACATCCTATGTTGCCTTCAAGTTTTATGTAGTTGAGACTGTAGCGTTTGGCTTCTACTTCAAGGGGATCAAGCTGTGTAAGGTCCTCTAACTCTTCCAGGTCTTTGTGTCTTATTAGAGCGTTGTCATCTATTTCTACCTTTGCGTCAAGCAAGATAAGGTTTCCTTCTTTTGTGAGCACCAGAGGGTTTATCTCCACAAGGCTTGCATCTAAGTCCATGTAAGCTCTATATAAGGCTAACGCTATCTTGACAAATTCATTCACAGGAAGTCCCAGCTTGAAGGCTATCCTTCTTGCCTGAGAAGGCATAAGCCCCAAAGCAGGGTCTATGTGGAGCATGTGTATGGCTTCTGGTTTTTCCTTTGCCACCTCTTCTATCTCCATACCACCTTCCGCAGAAGCCATAAGAACTGGTTTTGACAGCGCTCTGTCAAGGGTTATAGAAAGGTAATACTCTTTTTGTATGTTAGTTGCTTTTTCTATCCAAACTCTGCTCACGAGCTTTCCTTCTGGACACTGGAAGGTTTTTAATACTTTTCCCAACATACCTTCTACTGCCTGCTTTAGCTCCTCCTGATTTCTTACGAGCTTTACACCTCCCGCTTTACCTCTCCCTCCACAATGCACTTGAGCCTTTACCACTAAAGGATACTCTCCAAGCTCTTCTGCGCTCTGTATGGCTTCTTCTAAAGAAAAGGCTACCCTTCCTTCTGGAACAGGAAGCCCATACTTTTTTAGAAGCTCCTTTGCCTGATGTTCGTGCAGTTTCATCCACAAACCTCCGTCAAGTTTAAGAAAAAATTATACAGAAAACAGAGAATGGACCAATTCTTTAAACCTCTCCCCCCTCTCCACATAGTCCCTGAACATATCAAAGGAAGCGCAGGCGGGAGAAAAAAGGATAACATCACCACTCTGAGAGTAAGCCTTTGCCATTTTTACCGCAGTTTCTAAGCTATCTGCCTTCTCAATCTTAACAGCTCCTTTCCAAGCTTGAAATATCTTGTCTTTTGCTTCACCTATAAGTACAGCTATCTTTACCTTTTGAGCAACAAGATGATAAAGGCTTTCAAAGTCTCCTCCTTTATCTTTCCCACCTGCTATAAGTATGACCCTTTTGTCTGGCATGTTTCTTAATGCAGATCTCAAAGCGTTTACAGTTGTAGCTTTTGAATCGTTAAAAACCTTAACACCTTTCCACTCTCCCAAAAACTCAAGCCTGAAAGGTAATCCAGAAAACTCGTAAAGAACTTTTCTTATGGTATCAGTAGGCACACCCATAAGCCTGCACATGATGGCACTTGCAAGAGCGTTCATATAGTTGTGATATCCAAAGACTTTTAACTTACTTACTTCAAAAAGCTCTTCATCCATGAAATAAGCTTTACCGTCTTTTATAAAACCGTGTGCATCTTCTGAACCAAAAAGATACTTTTTTGCCCTTGTGGGAGTGCTGAGCACCTGTTTCTGTTCTGAATAAAGCGCGATAAAGTCTTCCTTTTGCTGATTCCTAAAGATGTTGTACTTACTCTGAAGGTAGTCCTCAAGGTCTTTGTGCCAATCTAAGTGATCCCGAGAAAAGTTTAAAAAGGCTCCACCGTGCGGTCTGAAGGTCTTTAGAGTTTTACCCTGAAAGGAGGATACTTCAAGCACAGCAAGGCACGATGGATTTTTTAAAACTATCTGGGAAAAGGGTGTTCCTATATTACCTCCTTCACATACATTTCCCAAATGTTCTTTGAGTATAAGGTATGTCATCCTTGTGGTGGTTGATTTTCCATCAGTGCCTGTAATAGCAATAGCTTTTCCTTTAAAGAATCTATAAGCCAGCTCAAGTTCACCTATAACTTCTATATTCCTTTTCTGAGCTGACAACCAAAGGGGATGGTGTGGAGGTATGCCCGGTGATAGCACTACGGTATCTACCAGATCAAGATACTGCCTAAAATCCGTACCATCTTTATCATCACCTGCGTAGACTTCGTAGTTTTTAGCTTTGAGAAGTTCTACAGCAGATCTTCCGCTTACACCAAGTCCCCATACGAGCACACGTTTCATAAGTTTGTGTATACTATATTACCATGATAAGCGTAGAAGTAGAAGGTAAGGTTTTTCAGGTTGAAGAAGGGACCACATTAGGTGATATATACAAGATGGCACAAATAGAAGGTGCCATAGGCGGTAAAGTAAACGGTAAAATATACGACCTCCAGACACCCATAAGAAGCTCAGCCAAAATAATCCCCATTTATAAAGGTGATCCGGAAAGCTTAGAGATCCTCAGACATTCCTTGGCACACATCATGGCTCAGGCTCTTAAGGAAATTTACGGAAAAGATAAGGTTCATTTGGGAGTTGGACCTACTACAGAAGAAGGGTTCTATTACGATGTAGAGATAGAGGGTATAAGACTCAGCGAGGATGACCTTCCAAAGATAGAGGAGAAGATGAAGGAGATAATACAAAAAAATTATCCCATACTTAGAAGGGAGATAGACAGAGAAGAAGCCAAAAAGCTCTTTGAAAAGCTTAAAGAAAAGTACAAATTAGAAATAATCCAGCGTATAAGCCCAGATGATGTTATATCTGTATATGAGCAGGACGATTTTGTAGACCTTTGCAGAGGTCCCCACATACCTTCTACAGGTATGGCAGGTGCTTTTAAGCTAACCCACATAAGTGGTGCTTATTGGATGGGAGATGCCAAAAGACCCATGCTACAGAGAATATACGGTATAGCCTTTTGGGATCACAAAGAGTTAGAAGAGCGTCTGAAGTTCTACGAAGAAGCAAAGAAAAGAGATCACAGAAAGCTCGGCAGAGAACTTGAAATATTTCTAATAGACGAGACAGTAGGTCCGGGACTTGTCCTATGGCTACCAAAAGGAGGTACTTACAGAAAGGTACTTGAAGATTATTGGAAAGAAGAACACGAAAAAAGAGGCTATCAGTTTGTATATACACCACACATAGGAAACGCAAAACTTTGGGAAATAAGTGGCCACCTTGACTATTACAAACCAAATATGTTTCCACCTATGCAGGTGGAACACGAAGAGTACTTTGTCAAACCCATGAACTGTCCCTTCCACATAGCCATTTACAAAAGCAAGGTTAGAAGTTATAAAGAACTACCCATTAAGCTTGCAGAACTTGGTACAGTTTACAGGTACGAAATGTCTGGAGTTTTGCACGGACTTATGAGGGTAAGGGGCTTCACTCAAGACGATGCTCACATAATATGCACACCAGAGCAAGTAGAAGATGTAATACACGAAACCCTTGAGTTTGCAGTTTGTATGCTAAGAGACTTTGGTTTTAGGGAATTTAAAGTTTACATATCCACAAAGCCTGTTGATGCCATAGGCTCACAGGAACAGTGGGAACTTGCAGAAAACTCGCTCAAAAAAGCGGTAGAATCTATGGATCTTGATTACGAGATAGATGAAGGAGGAGGAGCCTTTTATGGTCCTAAGATAGATGTTAAGATAAGAGACGCTATAGGGAGACTTTGGCAGTGTTCTACAATACAGTTTGACTTTAATCTTCCTGAGCGCTTTGACATGACTTATGTAGGTCCAGATAACAAAAGGCACAGACCCTACATGATACATAGGGCACTCCTTGGATCTATAGAAAGGTTCACAGGTGTGCTTTTGGAACACTATGCAGGTGCGCTTCCTGTATGGCTCTCCCCAGTGCAAGTAAGGATCATACCCATATCCGAAAAACACCTACCTTATTCAAAGGAGCTTGAGGTAAAACTAAGGTCAGAAGGTTTGAGAGTGGAGATAGATGGCAGACAGGAACGGCTAAACGCCAAAGTAAGAGATGCAGAACTTCAAAAAATACCCTACATAGTTGTTATAGGAGACAAAGAGGTTCAAGAAGGCAAGCTTTCAGTGAGGAGTAAAAAAGAAGGGAACTTAGGTAGCATCAGCCTTGAAGATTTTATACAACATTTAAAAGAAAGGATAAGGAATAAAGCACCATAGATAACATGAAGAACGATTGTTATTTAAGCAGATTTTCAAAACTCTTTATAGTACCTCTCTGTCATGTAATAAAGCCACTATTCAGAAGCTTTTTTAAGGTTAAAGCTTACGGCTTGGAGAACATTCCAGAAGACAGCTACTTAGTGGCGCCCAACCACAGAAGCTACCTTGATCCGCCAGTGCTTAACGCAGTCTTTCCCAAACACCTGACTTTTATAGCCAAAGAAGAGTTATTCCGCGCACCCATCTTAGGAATTCTTTTACCACACATGTCCACCATACCCATAAAGAGAGGTGTAGGAGATTTACAGACACTTAAGCTTGCCCTTGAACTTCTGCATGCAGGATGTAGGTTATGTGTATTTCCAGAAGGCACAAGAGCAAAACCAGGTGAGTTTTTAAAACCCAAGTTGGGTATAGGGTTGCTGGCTGTTAAAAGCAAAAAACCAGTCCTACCCGTTTATATAGATGGTACAGACAAAGTTCTACCAAGGGGTAAAAAGATACCCTCTATAGGACACACCATAAGGGTATTCATAGGAAAACCCAAAAGGTACGACTTTTTGGAAGATAATCCAAAAGGCTACAAAGTAGCGTCAAACATGATAATGGAAGAAATAAAAAAGCTATCTAAACAAAGTACAGAACCACCGCTGTTATAACCACATTAAGAAGGGCTATGGGTAGTAATATTTTCCAAGCTATTTCTGTTATGTCTCTTGCCTGAAACCTCGGTAGCGTCCAGTGTAGCCAGAGCACAAAGAAAACCAAAGAGAACATCTTCAGCACAAACCATAAGTAGGGAGAAAAAGGACCAAAGATGTTAGGACCTGACCAACCCCCCAAAAATAGCACTACAGCAAGGGCTGAAAGAGCCATCACATTAAGATACCATTCTGCTAAGGGAAACACACCAAAACGCATACCTCCGTATTCTACATTGTAGCCTGTTACTAATTCCGCTTCTGCCTCTTGTATGTCAAAAGGCACACGACCCGACTCTGCAAGCATACAAAAGAGAAAGAGCACAAAAGCAACAGGCTGGTAGAGTATGTACCAAACACCGCTCTTTATTTGAGCCTCCACTATACCTACAGTACTCATAGTTCCTGCAAGAAGCACCACTCCAAGGACAGAAAAGCCCAGTATTACCTCATAAGCTATCATCACAGCACTCTTTCTAAGAGAGCCTATAAAGGCGTATTTAGAGTTGGACGCCCACCCTGAAAAGATGGTACCGTATACTGCAAGAGATCCCATAGCAAAGAGAAATATGAGAGCTATGTTCACATCAGCCACTACAGGCTTTATCTCATAACCGAAGATACTAAAGCCTGGACCAAAGGGTATCACAGAAAACAGCAAAAGGGAAGGTGCAAGGGATAAAACTATAGCCAGGTAATAAACGGGTTTGTCTGCATTTCTTGGGATAATGGACTCTTTGGTGAGCAGTTTTATACCGTCCGCCAAAGGCTGTAAAAGGCCAAAAGGACCAACGAGTTTTGGTCCTATACGAGCTTGGATATGTCCTGCAAGCTTTCTTTCAAACCACGTAAGATACGCCCCCAAACCTAAGAAGATACCCAGAATAAGAAGGACTTTTATGAATGTTATTGCAAGATTTATCCACAGCTCTATCATCCTACACTCCTTCTACTAAACATTATACACGCACTTTAGAATGATGTAAATCACATTGCCAATCTTTTATAACCTGCATATCTTAAAACTTCAACAAAATTGTAGGAGGTAGTAAGATGCAACAGAGCGCTGTAAATTTCTTTGTGACAGAGAAGGCATCTCAAGAGGTGCTAAGAATAGCTCAGGAAAATAACATCACCGAACCCATTCTTAGGATAAGAGTGGTGCCAGGTGGATGTTCAGGCTTCCAATACGCAATGGGCTTTGATGACACTATAGAAGAAGGTGATCACGTGTTTGAGTACGGTGGGCTCAAAGTGGTCATAGACCAGTTCTCCATGCCCTATGTGAACAACGCTGAGCTGGATTATGTAATGGACTTTATGGGTGGTGGTTTTACCATTAAGAATCCCAATGTCAGTGGCTCCTGCGGTTGCGGAAGCTCCTTCTCCTGCGGATGAAACCTTACCGCCCCTGTGGCGGTTTTCTCCTTACATAAACCTTTACATATTCTGGTTCAACACTTGACGGGTATACAAAAACTTTAAAGGGACTCTCTACATGCACTTTTAACACATACTCTCCCTCGCCAAGGCCTTTTACATCAACTTGTGCTTTAACCCCTTCAATGCTCTCATTGAGGCTAAGTCTCTCAATGACCAGAAGTTTTATTCTTACCCTTTTCCTCTCAAGCTTGTATGTATAATTGGGATCTTCATTGATAACTTCTATACTCCTCTCTACCACTATAGGCACTCTCACTCCCAAATTCACCACAAGCCACAGAGAAAAGCCTATGAAAAGTGCCAGCAGTTTGTACTGCCAATTATTCAAAATTACCCTCTTAAGCATTGTTTATACCAAGCTCCTTAAAGAGTAAGTTTTTTAGCCCTTCTGGGTCTAAGTTTCTGTAAAACTTTTCGTTCACTGCAACGGATATCTCTCCTGTTTCTTCAGAAACAACTATGGCTATGGCATCGCTCTCTTCTGCTATACCAAGAGCTGCTCTGTGGCGCGTTCCGTACTTTTTTGGAAGGTCTGGAGATTTAGAAAGAGGTAATATGCAGGACGCAAAAGCTATTCTGTCACCCTTTATCACCACCGCTCCATCATGCAGTGGTGTCAAAGGATCAAATATGGTTATCAAAAGCTCAACAGATACTACGCTGTCTATGGCAACACAACCCTCAATAAGTCCTTCAATGTTCTGACCTCTTTCTATAACTATCAAAGCTCCTATCTGTCTTTCGGACAGAAAACTGCATGCTCTTACTATCTTTTCCACCACCCTTTCTTCAACAAACCTTATACTAACTACATGAGTTTTTTGACCTAACCTTGATAGAGCCTTCCTTATCTCAGGTTGGAAAATGACCACGAGGGAAAAAAGCCCTACAGTCCAAAACTTGTCAAAGATCCACGAAAGGGTCCTAAGTCCGAGAAGTTCTGCAAACACCCAGAAAAAACCTATAAACGCAAGACCTTTGAGTATCTGAAAACCTTTGGTTATCCTCAGAAAGTGTATGACTACATATATAAAAAAAGAGACACTTAATATGTCAATAATATCCCTGAAGGAAAAAAATCTTAAAAAGTCAAAATTCACCATAAGTTCTTACCGTATCAAGAAGAGCAAGAAATTCTTTCGTTTCTTTCACGTCATGCACCCTCACTATGTTGGCACCTTCTATCACCGGATATGCAATAGCACCAAGGCTTCCGTAAAGCCTCTCCCAAGGCTCTGTCTTTGTTCTTAAAAGCCCCTCTATTATTAGTCCTACAAAGGACTTTCTTGAAACTCCTACCAAAAGGGGGCGTCCAAAACTTCTTAGCTCTCTGAATCTCTTTAGTATTTCTATATTATGCTCAGGAAGCTTACCAAACCCTATACACGGGTCTATTATTATATCACCTTTATAGTTCCTTTGCTTTAGCTTTTGTATCCTTTCTTGAAAGTAGTTGATAAGTTCTTCCATTACATCCTCATAAGTTATATGCATGCTTTTCCACTCTTCTGGTCTGCCTTTTGTGTGTCCCAGCACATAGGGGCAGTTATACTTAGCTATTACATCAAACATATTTTCATCAAATGTGCCACCGCTTATGTCGTTTATCATGTCCGCACCTTCTTCCAAACACACCTGTGCCACCTTAGCTTTGTATGTGTCTACAGAGATCCACACATGGCTTAGCTCTTTTCTGAGTTCTTTGAGCACCGGAAGGATACGCCTTAGCTCTTCTTCTGCACTGATCCTTTCTGAGCCTGGTCTTGTGGATTCTCCTCCTATGTCTATTATCTCCGCACCCTCCTGAGCCATCTGAATGCCTCTCTTGACTGCTTGTGAAACTTCCATATACAAACCACCATCAGAAAAGGAGTCTGGTGTGATGTTTAGGATGCCCATTACCGCTGTTTTTATGCCCAACGGAAGTATCTTTCCGTTGTATTGGAGTTTAAAAGACTTTTTCCTGTAGTTTATGAGGTTTTCAAGTATTTTAAAAGCTAAATCTTTTTTTTCTTTAACAATGCAGGAGCAAAAGTCCTTTATCTTGGACTCGCTACCACATAAAGCGTACCTATCTTCGTTGTAGAACACAGAAACACAGGACTTCCTTGCACACTCAAAGATAACAGAAGGGTTTAAGTTCTTTTCCTCAAAGTATATAACACGAAACACCCCTTCAAAGGCTCTACTGTCTGCCTCTTTAAAGAACACACCCACCTTCTCTTTGAGAAACCTGTAAAAGGCATCTCTGTCGGTAAAGCTTTTTATCAGCATGATAATAGTTTAAGTTAAGATGTAGTTTATTATTTCCTCAAGACTGACCTTTTCATCTATGCGAAAACCTTCCACATCAAGATCACCAAGCACAAGTTTTTTAAACCCTTTTATGGACTTCCAACCTTCCAACAGTACCACATCAAAATCAGAAAAGTACCTTTCTACCGCTTTTAGCGGATCATCTTCTGTTTTCTCCCACAGAGTAAGTTTGCCTGCACCCAAAAGAGCCACTCTATCAAGAATTTGAAAAAGTCTGTAGGAATCACTCCCTTCCTTGTCTGTTATACCATGACCTTTGGGATCGTGCTTTATGTAGCCTACGCGATAGCCTCTGAGGGTTAGTTCCTTTGAGAGTTTTTCAGTCAAAGTGGTTTTACCCGTGTTGTGATAGCCTGCAATAAAGACAACTATCGGCATGATCTATTCCAAAAGCTTTATGCCCTCTTCAAGCACTTTTTGGGTTTGATCTTCTTCTGGCATTTCCGCATAGACTCTTATAAGAGGCTCCGTACCCGATGCCCTAAAGAGTATCCATCCGTCATTTTCAAAAATGAGCTTTAGCCCATCGGTGGTGTTTATTTCTCTGACTTTGTAGCTCAGTAGCTTTTCTGGTGGGTGATCTATCAACCAAGAGAGTTTTTTCTTCTTGTCTTCTTGTGCGTGTAGGTCATACCTTTTGTAATAGGCTCTACCGTATCTTTTAAATATCTCCTCTATCATTTCTGATAGTGTCCTTCCGCTTATTTGCAGAAGCTCAAGTATGTTAAGACCCGAAAAGAGACCATCTCTTTCAGGTAGAAAGCTTATTATTCCGTATCCTCCGCTTTCTTCACCGCCAAATATGACTTTTTCTCTAAGAATAATCTCGTTTATGTTCTTAAATCCCACCGCAACTTCCTTTAACTGTATGCCCTCTTCTTTGCATATTCTATCCGCAAGGTAAGTGGTGGATACAGTCTTTACCACTATACCGTCCCTTATGCCCTTATTCTTGAGCAAATGGTAAAGTAAAAGCACATACACCATCTGAGAGTTTACAAATTTTCCTCTTTCGTCCACAAGAGCTATCCTATCCCCATCACCGTCGTTGGCTATTCCCAAACTTGCAGACACCGCCCTTACCTTTTCCATCAGAGGAGTGAGGTTTTCTTCTATAGGCTCGGGTGCATGACCACCAAAGAGAGGGTCTCTGTAGGCTCTTATGGGAAGCACGCTAACTTTAGTACCAGCAAGCACTTGCGCGTATGTGTTCACAGAAGAGCCATACATAGCATCATGCACCAAAAGTATTTCCCCTTCATTTAAAAGCTCTTGGCTTATAAGCTCTTTTACCTTCCTTATGTACTCTCCCCACACATTTATGTAGTCTACATTCACACCTTGGATTTTTACATCTTTTGCTTTTTCAAATTCCTTCTCCACCTCTTTTATAAACTCAGTGGTTGCCGAACCTCCAAAGCTGTCCTTTATCTTATAACCGTTATACTCAGGAGGGTTGTGAGAAGCAGTTATCATAACCCCATTGTCAAATCCCATGTACTTGACCGCAAAAGAAACCATGGGTGTGGTACATGCCCTGTTGGTCATATATGCCTCAAAACCCATCTGTTTGAAAACACCGCACACCTCCTGAGCAAACCTTTCAGACATGAATCTGTGATCGTAGCCTACGATCACCTTTGTTTTTCCCTGACGCTCCAAAACCTTAGCGTGAGCAAAAGCTACCTTCCTGACATTATCAAAAGTAAAGTCCTCCCCTATTATAGCCCTCCACCCATCAGTACCAAACTTCACAGGCATAGTTTAATTATATCCATCTTGACTTTTTATTGGAATGCATTTTATAATTCTATCATAAAAATTTAAAGGAGGTAGTAAAATGAGGAAGCTTTTAGCTCTCGGAGTTCTTGGCGTAGCATTACTTGCATCCTGCCAGAAGAAGGAACAACAACCAGCAGAACAGCCTGCACAGCCAGAACAGCCAGCACAGCCTGCTCAGCCAGCACAACCAGCTCAGCCAGCACAACCTGAGCAGCCTTCCCAACCATCTGGTGAACAACAGCAACAACAGCAACAGCAACCTGCACAACCTCCAGCTGGCGAGAAAAAGTAAGTCTGACGGGGGATAACCTCCCCCTTTGTTTTTATTAAAGGAGGTTCTCATGTACGCTGTTATACAAACAGGTGGAAAGCAGTATTTGGTAAAGGAAGGTACACGTTTGAAGATAGAGAACATAAAGGCTTCCGAAGGAGAGCTCGTAGAGTTTGAACCTCTTATGGTGAAAAAAGAAGACGGAAGCGTAGAATTTTACAAAGGAAAGGTGATTGCAGAAGTATTAAGGAAGGGTAAACATAAAAAGGTTATAGTCTTCAAGTTCAGAGCTAAGAAAAACTACAAAAGGTGGAAAGGACACAGACAACCCTTCACTGAAATACTTATAAAAGAGATAAAGGAGGTTTAAAAATGGCTTCTAAGGCGAGTGGTGGTTCAACAAGGAACGGTAGAGATAGTCATTCCAAAAGATTAGGTGTGAAAAGGTACGGCGGTCAGTTTGTAAAAGCCGGCAGTATCATAGTTAGGCAGAGGGGCACCAAGATCTACCCAGGCATTAATGTGGGTATGGGGTCTGACTTTACCCTCTTTGCGCTAAAAGACGGCATAGTGAAGTTTGAAGACAGAAGGAACAAGAAGTTCGTCAGCGTTATACCTGTCTAAGTTTTGTCAGCTCTGAGTACATAAACAATACCCAACATGTATCTGTTAAGTCGGGAAACTCTAAAACCCTCCCCTTCTAAATACCTTTTTACTTCAAGAGTGCTAAGGCTGTTTTCTAAGGAATGTAAGAAAAAGTCCCATCTTTCTCTGCCAAACAGTAAAAGCCCCAAAGGTTTCAAAGGGTATCTCATCAAAAAGCTCAGCAGTTTGGTACCGGCAAACTTATTTATATCAAGGATGCCTATCTGTCCACCCTCTTCAAGCACTCTGTAAGCCTCCTTGAGAAATGCCCTTTTGTCTTCTATATGCCTAAAAACCAGTGATAAGGTTATTGTTCTGAAGGAAAGTTCTTTGAAAGGCATGTTTTCCGCGTCAGCTAACAAAAAATAGCAGTAAGGACACTTATCCTTTGCCTTTTTGAGCATACCCATAGATAAGTCTATACCTACCTTTAGTCCTCGGTTTGTGGACTTTTTTAGCACTTCTCCTGTGCCAGTGCCCACATCAAGGCGATTTCCTTCTTTATCAAGAAACTCAATGAGGGCTTTTTGCCACCTGTCTATGCCACCAAAGGTTATAGCCTTTAGAAAGGGATCATAGAGCTTGCTCACTTCATCAAATATCTGGCTCATGAGTTTTTTACTCACCACTGACAACCTCAACTATCAGATCACCATAAGGCTCATCTTGATAAAGCTCTATTTTTTCATCGTTGTAAAGGGTCATAAGAGCCATAATATAAGGTGCTAAATTTTTCCCTAAAAAAAGCTCAAACAAGGAAAACCTCTTAACACCCTGAGACATAAGTCTGTGTATATCCTCTAAAACTTCCTCAAATTTTGATATGTGTATGGGAATTATGCTCACTTTTTTTTGCCTGTTTTTCGCTTGTCTTTTAACAGACCTTCTCTCTTTTATCTCTTCCCTTTCCACTTGTTGCGGAAGTTCTAAAAAACTTTCCTTTTTTTCCTCAAATTCCTGAACTATTTCTTCAAGAGTATAACTTTTCTTTTTTTCGCGAGCCTTTTTTGGTTCTGGAAAGAGCACCTCTACTTTCTTTTTCAGGAGAAAAGAGGCAGCCATTAGGGCTCTTGCGGGTATACGCATGTCTAACACTTGAATCTTTCTTATCTCTTCAAGGTATGCATTGGCAAGTTCTACTATATCTACATTCCAAGGATCTATCCTGCCCTCCTCCACTAACCTATATGCTAAGGCAAAGGGGTGTTCTTCTTCAAAGGCTAACATCATTTATTATGATACTTTAAGTGATGGGTGCATTGCAAAAGTTCATAGCGTATTCTGGAGAAAATTCAATACACCTCATTAGGCACTCTCTTGAGCGTTCAAGAACAGCGTAAAGAATCTGCTCCTCCTCTTTGCTGAAAGGCGATAGTACATAGTTAACCACTTGATTTTTGTCTTTAGGCCTACCTATACCAACTTTCAGTCTTGGGAACTTTTCTGTTTTTATTTCCTTTATGATGGATTCAACGCCGTGATGTCCTCCGCTACTGCCTTCAAGCTTTAACCTCAATCTTCCCAAAGGTAGATCAATATCATCGTATATAACTATCATCTCCTCAGGTGATATATCGTACTCCTCAAGAAGATTAACTACCGCTATGCCTGAGTTATTCATGTAGGTCTGAGGTTTTGCCAAAAGGACCTCCCTTCCTCCTATCCTTGCCTTATAGACATGCGACAGACACTCCTCTTGGTAATCTTTTAGCTTTAGCTTTTTTGCCAGCTGATCAATCACCATAAAACCTACATTATGGCGAGTCTTTTCGTACTTTTTACCCGGATTTCCAAGACCTACCAGAAGTTTTATCATCAAGATGCAGTTTCTTCTGTAGGTGTTTCCTCTACCTCCGGTTCAAGCACTACCGCAACAACCTCTTCAGGCGAATCCATTATTATACAACCCGCAGGAGGTTGTATGTCCCTCACGTGAAGCACATCCCCTAAACCCATACTGCTAACATCAACGGATACTTTATCGGGAATATTATCCACAGGTGCTTTTATAGTCAGTGTGTGCATCATAACTTCAAAGGTTCCACCCAAGCTTACACCCGCAGGGGTACCCACAAATTCCAATGGCACCTCCACTTCTATTTCCCTTGTGTGAGATATATCGTACAAATCCACATGAAGGGCGTCATCCCCTAAATAACCCCTCTGAATATCTTTGAGCAAACATACCCTTTTTTCCCCATCCAAATCCGCTTCTATTAAAAAGGTTTCTCCGTAAGGTAAGTTCATAAGGTCCTTTAGGCTAACATAAGCATGCCTGTTTTCTACTTCCTTACCGTAGACTTCTACGGGTATATAACCTTGTTTTCTCATCCTTTTTAACTCACTTTTGCTCCCTAACTTTCTTGGGATGAGTTTTAGTGGCACTTTTTTCATAACTTACCTCCTTTTATGTAAAGAGAGAGCTTACAGATTCACCTTCGTGTATTCTCTTTATGGACTCTGCTATAAGCCCTGCTACGGAAACTACTCTGAGTTTATCACAGGGCTTATTATCCGTGGGTATAGTGTTGGTAACTACAACTTCCGAAATGGGAGATGTGTTTATCCTTTCTATGGCTGGACCGGAAAGAACAGGGTGTGTTGCCACAACGGATACACTTACCGCACCTTTTGAAATTAGCAAGTTGGTAGCCGAGACCACAGTACCTGCGGTATCTATCATGTCGTCAATTATTATAGCCTTTTTCCCTTCCACATCACCTATTAGGTCAAGCACCTCCGCCACGTTGGGTTCAGGTCTTCTCTTGTATATGATGGCTATACCACATCCAAGCTTGTTGGCAAGCCTTCTTGCTCTTTCTACACCTCCAGCATCGGGTGAAACAACTACGGTATTTTCGTTCACCTTATCCCTGAGGTATTCGTAAAGGACATTAAGAGCGTAAAGGTTATCAACGGGAATGTTAAAAAAGCCCTGTATCTGGGGAGAGTGCAAATCTACTACTACCAACCTTTGTGCTCCAGCAGTAGTTATCAGGTCTGCCAAGAGCCTTGCACTTATGGGTACCCTTGGTTTGTCCTTTCTATCCTGCCTTGCGTAAGCATAGTAGGGAACAACCGCAGTTATTCTTCCTGCGGAAGCTCTTTTAAGAGCGTCAAGGATCAAAAGAAGTTCCATTATGTGTTCGTTCACAGGTGAACAAAGAGACTGAAGTATAAAAACATCTTCTCCTCTCATAGATTCGTTTATCTGGACTCTTATCTCACCATCACTAAAGCGCGATACTATCATATCTGATATAGGTATGCCTAAGTGTTCTGCCACTTCTCTTGCAAGCTTAGGATTACTGTTGCCAGTAAGTAGCTTTATGTTCATAGTTCTACCTTATAAAGTTGTTAAAGCTGGGGTGCCTGGACTCGAACCAGGAACCCCCGGATCCAAAGTCCGGTGCTCTGCCAGTTGAGCTACACCCCATCATAGCTTCTAACTTGGTAAAGCTTCCATCCACGCAAAAGCGCACCTTTTTTTACCTCTTGTGAAGCCTCGCCTATATAAAATATGCAAGAACCGCTTCCACTTATCATAGGCCTGTATCCTAAGTACTCAACAAATCTATAAACCTCTCTCATCTCAGGAAAAAGCTCCATAGCAAGTTCTCCCAAACGGTTTTCCAAAACTTCAAACCTGCCTTCTAATACACTCTGTATTATTTTATCACTATCCAAGTTAGGTGTCAACGATGTATGACTGACCATGGAATACACTCTGCGCGTGCTTACCTGAAGATTTGGGTATATGAGCGTGATCTTTAAATCCACATGTCTTATAGGTTCTACTGCTTCCCCTCTACCTCTACCCACTGCAGTACCACCGTATAAGAAAAATACAGCGTCGGAAGATACACTTTGGGCTATCTCTTTTAGCTCTTCTATGCTTAAGGGCTCACCCAATAAACTGTTTATAGCCTTCAGTACCAAAGCGCAGTTGGACGATCCACCACCTAATCCAGCACCCTGTGGTATGTTTTTATGGATGTACACGCTGAACTCAAGCTCTTTACCCAAACGCCTTTCCATAAGCCTAAGAGCCTTATACACAAGATTTTCCTCTTGCGGTATGTTATTGCTCGTTTCAACCTTTAAAGGACCTTCTTTTATAAACACCTCGTCAAATAAGGAAACAGTATGATATATAGTGAATATCTCATGGTAGCCATCATCCCTCTTTCCCAAAAGCCACAGCCCAAGATTCACCTTCGCAGGGGAGAGAAGTTTTATCACAAATTTACTCATTTGGTATAATAATAATACGTTCCTTCAATGAGAGATAGAGATTTAACTTTTGAGGACAAGCTTTGGAAGGCAGCTGATAAGTTAAGAAAAAAAGTTGAAGTTCACGAGTATAAGTACATAGTTTTGGGTCTTTTATTTTTAAGATACATCTCCTTTGCCTTTGAAGAAGTTAGAGAACAACTAAAAAAAGAATATAAGGATAATCCAAATTTAGAAAAGATACTTGAAGATAAAGATTATTATCTTTCAGAAGGAGTCTTATATGTTCCGAAAGAGGCAAGGTGGGATTATATAAAAAATAATGCAAACAAACCTAATATTGGAGAAATAATTGATAATGCTATTGAATCACTTGAAAAAGAATATCCAAAACAATTAGGAGATGTTATTCCCAAGGTATATACAAAAGCAAATTTAGACCATCATGACCTTTCATATCTTATAAATCTTTTTTCACAAATAGAATTTGATAATGACCATAAAGGCAAAGACATTTTCGGAAGGATTTATGAGTATTTTTTGGGAAAATTTACAGAATCGGAAGGGAAAAAAGGAGGAGAATTTTATACGCCTCGTTCATTAACAAGACTTATTGTTGAAATTCTTGATGTGAAAGAGGGAAGGATTTTTGATCCTGCTTGTGGTTCAGGTGGATTTTTTGTTTCTGCATTAGAAAAGCTTCAAAAAGATGGAATAGGGAGAGAAAGATTATCAATTTATGGGCAAGAATCAAAGGAATTTGTATGGAAGATGTGTAAAATGAATTTGGCAATAAGAGGTGCAGAGGGAGATATAAGATGGGGAGATTCTTATCACGATGATAAGTTTTTTGATTTAAGAGCGGATTATGTGGTTTCAAATCCACCTTTTAATGATAGTGAATGGGGAAGAGATAAAGTTAAACCTAACGATCCAAGGTTTAAGTATGGACTACCACCGGAAAATAACGCCAACTATGTATGGATTCAACATTATATATATCACCTTTCACCAGAAGGAAAAGCAGGCTTTGTTATGGCAAATGGTGCCTTGTCAGTAGGTGGAATTGAGGGAGAGATTAGGAAAAAAATAATTGAAGATGATTTAATTTACGGCATCGTTGCAACACCACCAAAAATGTTTTATACAGTTTCCCTTCCAGCTTCTTTGTGGTTTTTGAGAAAAACTAAACCAGAACATATGAAAGGTAAAATTCTTTTTATTTATGCAAAAAACCTATATAAACAAATATCAAGGAAACAAAATATATTTACAGATGAACATATTGAAAAAATTGTTGAGAAATTTAGAATGTTTGAAGAAGGAGCACCTGAAGAAGAGATAAACGAGGTAGGATTTGCAAAAGTTGCTACAATCGAAGAAGTTGCTAAAAATGGTTATGTTTTAACACCGGGGAGATATGTTGGAATAAAAATTGATGAAGAAGACGAACCTTTTGAAGAGAAGATGAAAAGATACTCACAAGAGCTTTCTAAATTGTTGGCAGAAGAAAAAGATTTAACAGAAAAAGTTAAGGAAGTTTTTAAGGCTTTGGGATGGGAGATTTAAAATGAAATTTCGCTGGGAAACTGAATTTAAAGAAACGGAGATTGGAGAGATACCAAAGGATTGGGAAGTGAGTAAAGCAATTGAACATATAGAATTTATTAGAGGTATAGAACCGGGAAGTAAATTTTATAAGAATTTTGGGAAGTATAAATTTATAAGAGTTGGAAATTTGAGTGGTGAAAGAAATGAAGAAGTTTTTATAGACATTGAGGTTGAAAATGAAAAAATAGCCAATAAAGATGACATTTTAATTTCCTTTGATGGAACAGTGGGAATAGTGAAAATGGGATTAGAAGGTGTTTTCTCATCGGGAATAAGGAAAATAAAAGTTAAGGAACAAAGTCAAAAAAAATTAAATTATAAATTTTTATATTGGTTTTTTAAATCAACTCTTAAAAATCAGATTTTCGGTTTCTCTGATGAAAAAACTACTATAGCTCATGCAGGTGATAGTATTCCTCATTTGAAAATCTTTCTTTCCCCTCTATCCGAACAATCCCGAATAGCCCAAGTTCTTTCGTATTTTGATGATTTGATAGAAAACAAGAAAAAACAAAATGAGATTTTAGAAAAAACCGCAATGGCAATTTTTAAAAATTGGTTTATTGACTTTGAACCATTTAAAGACCAAGAGTTTGTTTATAATGAAGAGTTGGGAAAGGAAATTCCAAAGGGGTGGGAAGTGAAGAGATTGGGGGAAGTGGCAGAAATAATTAAAGGAGTATCATATAACACACCTGATATTAGCTCTAATTCAGAAGGTGAAGTATTCATAACATTAAATAACTTTTTAAGAGGTGGTGGTTTTAAATCTGAATATAGTTATTATATTGGAACAAGGGCTAAAGAAAATCATATTGTAAAAAACGGAGACCTAATAATTGCACTTACTGATATGACACCATTAGCGCAAGTTGTTGGTGCTCCTGCCATTGTGATTTTACCATATGGCTATGAAAAAGGGATTATTTCATTAGATTGTGCCAAAATAAAATTAAATAACGATTATTTGAAATTTTACATTTACTTGTATTTGAAATATACTCAAGAAGAAAATTCTACATTTGCAGGTGGAGTAAATGTATTACATTTGAAATTAGATTTATTTAAAGCTAATAAATTTATATTAATTCCTCCCCCCTCTATCCTACAACACTTCCACTCCCTCGTAGAACCTCTATTTCAAAAAATCATCATCAACCAAAAGCAAATTATGACCTTAAAGAAAGTTAGAGATACACTTTTGCCTTTGCTTGTTTTTGGAAAGTTAAGAATAGAAGAGTTGTAATATGGCGTACCTTACAGAAAACTACATGGTTGAAAATTCAGCTATCAATTGGTTTAAAGAAATTGGATATAATTACATTCATGGTTCTGAGCTGACTCCTGATAATAACGAAAGAGAAACATATAGAGATGTTATCTTAAAGAAAAGATTTATCCAAGCGGTAAAAAAAATAAATCCATTTCTTAATGAGAATTTGGCAGAAGAAGTTTATAAAAAAGTTAAAAACATAGATCATCCAGATTTTATTATAAAGAGTAAAACTTTTTACGAATACTTAACAGAAGGATTAAAACTAACTTACAGAGAAGGTAAAGAAGAAAAAACAAGAATTGTAAAGCTTGTGGATTTTGAAAATCCGGAAAACAACGAATTCTTAATAGCTAACCAGTTTAAAGTGGGGTGCTATTACGAAGATCGCGCTTACAGGATACCTGACCTTGTGGTTTTCATAAACGGTTTGCCAATTGCTGTTTTTGAGTTTAAAAATTTCAATTCCAATCAAACCGCAAAAGATGCTTACCACGACCACAGAGTAAAAATGAAAGATATTCCACAGCTTTATTTATACTCACTAATTATAGCGGTATCTGACGGATACGAGACAAAATACGGCTCACCTATAAGTGATTGGGAAAGGTTCTTTAACTGGGAAGGGATTTTTAGTGATGATGACGTGAAGAAGGAAGAAATAATGGAAGGTTCTTATAGATATTTTTACAACGGAAAGGAATTAACCTCCCTTGAAATCTTAATAAAAGGGCTTTTTAGAAAAGAGCACATAACGGAGTTTATAAACGATTTTGTCTTCTACGAAAAGTCAGGTGAGAACTATATAAAGAAAATAGCGGCTTATCATCAATTTTACGCAGTTAAGAAAGCAATAGAAAGGACTAAAAAGTGTGTTTTAGAAGGAAAAACCCCAGAAGATAGGAGAGTAGGTGTTATATGGCATACACAAGGTTCCGGAAAATCATTAACTATGCTATTTTACGCAAGAAAAATTTTAAAAGAACTTGGAAATCCCCTTTTAATTTTTATTACCGACAGAAAGGAACTTGACGAACAACTTTATAGTTTATTTTCCCAAATGCCCATTTCAAAACAAGCAGAAAGCATAAAGGATTTACAAGAAACAATCAAAAATACCGCAGGTGGGATAATATTTTCAACCATACAAAAGTTTAGTGAAAAAAACGAAGAATACCCAGTCCTAACAGAAAGAAAAGACATTATCGTTATAGCAGACGAGGCACACAGAAGCCAATACAGGGAACTTGCAAGAAATCTAAGAAAAGCCATACCAAACGCATCTTTTTTAGGATTCACAGCAACACCCATTGAACTTGAAGATAGGGACACTTATTTAGTTTTTGGAGAACCTGTAAGTATTTACTCAATAGATAAAGCACTAAAAGACGGCGTAGTTGTACCCATTTATTATGAAGCAAGGCTTGTTGAACTTCATTTAACAAACGAATTTATAGATGAAGAATTTGAAGAAATTTCTGAAGGATTAGCACCCGAAATGAAGGAAAACCTAAAAAGAAAATACGCAAGACTTGAGCAATTAATTTTAAATCCAGAAAGAATAGAGAAAATAGCAAGGGATATTGTAGAGCATTTTAACAAAAGAGTACAAGAATTTGAAGGAAAGGCAATGGTAGTTGTTATATCAAGAAAAGTAGCAGTTGAACTATACAATGCTATTAGAAAAATACCAGATGCCCCATCAATAGAGATTGTAATATCAGGAAGTAAACAAAAAGATCCAGAAGAATTCCATCCACATATAAGAAACAAACATCAAATGGAAGAACTATTAAACAATTTCAAAAATCCGGATAAAGATCCTAAAATGGTAATTGTGGTTGATATGCTACTGACAGGTTTTGATGTGCCATGTCTTCATACTATGTATATAGACAAACCTATGAAGAATCATAATCTGCTACAAGCAATAGCGAGAGTTAATAGGGTTTATAAAGACAAACCCGGGGGTCTTATAGTTGATTACATAGGGATTGCTGATGATTTAAGAAAATCTTTAAGTAAATACACTCTTGAAACCATAGAACAAGCCCTAACAGACATCAATAAAGTTATAAATCAAATGAAAGAAAAGTACGATATAGTATCTTCCTTCTTTTATGGTACTGATTATAAGAATTGGAAAAATTTAAGTCCAGAAGAACTTTCCCTTCTTACTGTTTCTGCGTATAACCGCTTGGAAAGCGAGGATAAAAAGAGAAATTTCATAAAAAACTTTATAGCCCTGAAAAAACTATATGCTCTTGCAAGCCCGCAACCAGAGACTATAAAGATAAAAGATGACCTTAAGTTTTTTGAAATGGTTAAAAAGATGATAATAAAGTACTCTACCAGAACATCAAGGGAAATAGCAAGGAATTTAGAATATGAAATGAACCAACTTATATCTAAAAGCATATCAGCCCAAGAACCTGTGGATATATTTTCATTAATTAATAAGGAAAAGCCAGATATATCCATTTTTAGCGAAGATTTTCTAAATCAGATAAAAGATATGGAGTATAAAAACTATGCTATTGAATTGTTAGCAAAATTAATAAACGATGAAATTAAGGTTAGAGTCAGAAAAAATAAAAGTAGATACCAATCATTATACGATAGATTAAAAGACCTGCTCGAAAAATACAACATAAAACTAATCGAAACAACAGATGTAATCGTAAAACTTATAGAAATTGCAAAAGAATTAAAAGAAAAGATAGTGGAAGGGAAAAATTTAGATTTGACAGAGGAAGAACTTGCCTTTTATGATATGTTGCTAAATGAAGGGATTTTTAAAAATGAGCAAGAAGTAAAGGAAATAGCAAAAGAAATAAGTCAAAGATTAGGATATTATGTAAAAATTGCTGATTGGAATAAAAAAGAAAGCATTAAGGCAAAAATCCGAAAAACTTTGAAAGATGTCCTAATGAAAAAGATAAATAACTATGATTATCTTGATAAAATCGTTAATGAGATTTTAGAGCAAGCGGAATTGATCTTTGCATGATACAGTTTCTTTACTGAGCATTTGGTGTATAATAGAGAACTTATGATAAATCATAATGTTTTTATAGCTCTTCTTCATTATCCTGCTTTGGACAAACACGGAAAGATTGTGGTCACTTCTTTTACAACTATGGATCTGCACGATATAGCAAGACCTGCAAGAGCTTATGAGATAAATACATATTACATAGTTCAGCCTGTTGATGGACAGCGTGCGGTAATAAAAAGGCAGTTAGATTATTGGCTTTCTGAAGAAGGATTAAAAACAAATCCTACGAGGAATGAGATAGTAAAGATGGTCAAACTTGTATACACTCTTGATGAGGTAATAGAGGACATTCAAAGTACGAGAGGAAATAAGCCCATGTTGGTAGGCACAGACGCAAGGGATTATCCTAACAAGGTGTCTTACGAGTTTCTCAGAGAGGAGATCAAAAAGAGGGAAAGGGATTTTTTGATAGTTTTTGGGACGGGGTATGGCATACCACCAGACCTTATGGCTACCTTTGATTACATCCTTGAACCCATTTACGGTGCGGGAGATTGGAACCACCTTTCGGTTAGAAACGCAGTAGCCATCATATTGGATAGGCTTTTTAGCAGGAACAGGTGCTAATATGCTTTACCACATATCTTTTTGGCTTAAGGACTACCTGTTTGTTTTTAATGTCTTTAAGTACATTACTTTTAGAGCCCTCTTTGCAGTTATACTTGCCTTTGTGATCACTTTGATAATCACTCCTGTATTTCTCAAGAAGATGAAAGCCCTTCAGAGGCTCTTTAAAGGCTATGTCAGGGAGTACACACCTGAGGGTCATACGGTCAAAAAGTATGTACCCACTATGGGTGGTTCTGTCATAGTTCTTTCCTTTACTCTTTCTTCCTTTCTTCTTATGAGGCTTGACTTGGCGTACTTTTGGATCATTGTCTTTTGTACTTTGGGTTTTGCACTAATAGGTTTTGCTGATGACTACATTAAGCTCAAAAACAAAAAAGGTATATCTGCAAAACTTAAATTTACCGCTCAAGTTGTTGTTGCCTTTATTACCGTGATGCTAATACATACCTATACGGAAGTAAACACCAAGCTTTACTTTCCCCTTTTTAAGAACCTTCAGATAGACCTTGGGCTCTTTTACATACCCTTTGCGGTGTTTGTGATAGTTGCTACTTCTAATGCAGTAAATCTTACAGATGGGCTTGATGGCTTGGCGATAGGTCCAGTTATGACTACATGTGCATCACTGGGTATAGTAGCTTACGCAGTAGGGCATTCTACCCTATCTAAGTACTTAAACATACCTTATGTGCCTTATGCAGGAGATCTTACAGTGCTTTGTTTTGCCATAGTAGGTGCAGGATTAGGCTTTTTATGGTTTAACTCTTATCCTGCACAGCTTTTTATGGGTGATGTGGGTGCCTTATCTTTGGGTGCAACCATAGGAGTGATAGCCCTCATTTCCAAGTCAGAACTTTTGCTTCCCATAGCGGGTGGAGTCTTTGTTTTTGAAACTTTGAGCGTTATTCTTCAGGTAGCTTACTTTAAGCTTACAAAGGGCAAAAGGCTCTTCAGAATGGCTCCCTTTCACCACCACTTGGAACTTTCGGGTATACCAGAGCCTAAGATAGTTGTAAGGATGTGGATAGTGTCCATGCTTCTTGGCATACTGGCGGTATCTACCCTAAAACTCAGATGAAACCTTTTTAATTTCCGCACTATAATTATAACATTATGATATACTCAAAAACGGTCAAGTACGCTTTGCTGGCTTTGTCTTACTTGGCACTGAACAAATACAGGCTTGTGAAAGTTAAAAAGATAGCAGAAGCTCAAAAAATTCCCAAACCTTTGAGAGAGGTTATCCTTGACTATCTTAATTACCATAGCGCAGTTAGCACAAGTAGAAGAAAAGCACGGGTAATACTATGAAGAAAGTAGCTTTCATTACCATAGGTTGTAGGAGCAACGAGTTTGACACCCACTTTATGGCTCATAATTTCAGACAGAGAGGTTATAAGGTGGTAATTGATGAACCTGCGGACATATACATAATAAACACATGTAGTGTCACCTCTGGAGCAGAAAGGTCTTCCCGTCAATTTGTGTATAGGTCCAAAAGAACGAACCCTTCAGCGGTAGTGGTGGTTACAGGGTGCTACGCTCAGACAAACCCACAGTTTCTTGCCAAACTCAAAGAGGTAGACATTGTTGTGGGCAACACTCACAAGAAGGATATTCTTAGAATAGTGGAGGAGTATTTGGAAGGTAGAGAGGAAAGGGTTCACGTGGGCAACATATTCAAGCAAAAAGAGGTAGAAAGCTTTGATGTGATCACATATTTTGAGAAGGTTAGACCTTTCGTGAAGGTTCAGGAAGGATGCAACAGGTTTTGCACTTTTTGTATCATTCCCTTTGCCAGAGGTAAGTCAAGGAGTGTTCCCAAGGAAAAGATAATAAAGGAGGTAGAGCTTCTTGCGGATAAGGGCTTTAAAGAGATAGTCCTTACGGGAACTCAACTCACTCAGTACGGTTTGGATATAGGAACGAGTCTGTATGAGCTATTAAAGGACTTACTTAAAATAAAGGGAATAGAGCTGATAAGACTTTCTTCTGTGTATCCTTCGGAAATAAGTAGCGATCTGCTTAACCTTTTACTTACGGAGGAAAAGATAGCACCCCACTTTCACATACCCCTTCAGAGTGGTTCTGATAGGATACTAAAGCTTATGAAAAGGGACTACCAAGTAAAAGACTATGTAAGTTTAGTTGAGAGGATAGTTAAGAACAGACCTTTGTCTGCTATAGGCACAGATGTTATAGTGGGCTTTCCCTCCGAAGGAGAGGAGGATTTCCAACTTACATACCAGTTATTGCAAGATCTACCCATATACTACATGCATGTGTTTCCCTATTCAGACAGAGAAAGAACCAAAGCTTCTGCTATGAAGGAAAAGGTCAGTGAAAAGGTAAAAAGGGAAAGGGTGGATATACTCAAAACCCTTGATAGCGCAAAGAGGGAAGAGTTTATTAGGAAAAATGCAGGCAAAGAGCTGAGGGCTTTAATAATAGAGGAAAACGAGCTTTTGACAGAGAACTATATAAAACTACGAAGAGAAGGTTATAACGCTGTGGGCGAGCTTGTAAGGATAAGGGTTTAAAATATGATCGCTGTCAGGAAGTAATCAGAAATTAGGATTAGCATGGAAGATACTACCACACTGTTTGTAGTTGCACGTCCAACGCCTTCCGTTCCGCCGCTTGTATAAAATCCAAAATAACAGCTAACCGCGGATATTATAAAACCAAAGAACAATGCCTTGTAAAGCCCTCCTATAAAGTCGTAAAGTTCTGTAAGGTCCTTCATTTTCTCCCAAAAGAGGTAATCGTTAACTCCAAAGAGCTTTACCGCTACGAACCATCCTCCGAATATTCCCGAAATGTCTGCTAAGAGAACAAGCATAGGCACACCTACAACCCCAGCAAAAATTCTCGGACTTATAAGGTAGCTCACAGGGTTTATACCCATAACCTCTAAGGCATCTATCTGCTCGGTTATTCTCATGGTACCTATGTTGGCTGTCATAGCGGAACCCACGCGAGCAACTACCATCAGAGATGCTAAAACGGGTCCTAACTCTCTTCCCATGGATATGGCAACCACAGCACCTATTAGGAACTCCGCATTAAACCTGTGAAAGGTACTGTAAGTTTGCAAAGCTATCACACCACCAGAGAATATGGAAGTAATGACTACAACGGGAACCGTTTCAGCTCCAAGGTAGGCAAGCTGTTTTATAAAGTGCACCCTTTTGGGTGGACGTAAAAACATGAAGTACACACCCATAAGGGTAAGTATGACACCCCTTCCTATTTCTTCAATAACTCTCAACATGTCTTAAGTACGCTTCGTACCTTTGCTTTACCTCTTCCATAAAATCCCCACCAAGTTTTTCAAGCAAAGCGTCTGCGATAACTATTGCCAGCATAGCCTCTGCTACAACAGATGCAGCAGGGACTGCTACCACATCGCTCCTCTCTTTACCTGCCTTTACCTCCTCTTTTGTTTCTATATCAACGCTCCTTAAGGGCTTTGTAAGCGTAGGAATGGGCTTCATAACCGCACGAACCAATAAAGGCATGCCGTTTGTCATACCACCTTCTGTACCCCCTAAGTTATTAGAATACCTAAAGTAGCCTTTTTCTTTGGACCATGCTATCTCATCATGCACCTCAGAGCCAAACCTCCTTCCCGCCTCAAAACCCATTCCAAACTCCACACCTTTTATGGCGTGTATGCTCAAAATAGCCTGCGCTATTCTACCATCTATCCTTTTGTCCCACTGTATATGACTGCCAAGTCCCGGAGGCACACCCACAGCAAAGACCTCAAACACACCCCCCAAACTCTCACCCATTTCTCGTGCTTTATCTATTACCTTTATGAATTCCTCGTCCTTTGATGGATCTGGAAATCTCACCACAGACTCTTCTGCAAGCTCCTGCCTTCTTATAAGGTCCCGCTCTTCTATGGGTGGGCTACATGTACCTATGCTTACCACATAACTACCTATCTTTATACCCAGCTCTTCTAAAAATCTTTTGCAAACTGCACCAACCGCCACTCTGGCAGTGGTTTCTCTTGCGGAAGCTCTTTCTAATATGTTTCTCAGATCTCTCTGGTTGTACTTTATACCTCCCACTAAGTCTGCATGACCGGGTCTTGGCCTTGTAAAAGGTACAGCGCTTTGGGGCCTTTCTCCTTCCACAGCCATTTTTTCAGACCAGTTTTCCCAATCTCTATTGGGAATGATCATGGCTATAGGACTTCCCAAGGTTTTGCCAAAGCGCACACCCGAAAGGATCTCCACCTGATCCTTCTCTATCTTCATCCTTCCTCCTCTCCCGTATCCCCTCTGTCTTCTTTCTAACTCTTTGTTTATGTACTCGGAAGAGATCTCAAGATTAGCAGGTATTCCCTCAAGTATGCAAACTATAGCCTTTCCGTGGGATTCACCTGCAGTTAAAAACCTTATGGGCATCAGGTAGTTTTTACCGCTTTAATGACCTTGCCAGCTTTTAGACACTTGGTGCAAACATAGACCCTTTTCACACTCCCATCACTCAGCAGTATTCTCATTTTGTGAAGGTTTGCCTTGAAAGTTCTTGAGTTCTGCTCAGCAGAGAAGGTCACACTCTTTCCAAACTTAGTAGTCTTTCCGCACACATAACACCTTGCCATCTTTCACCTCCTGCTAAGAGTAAGTATTATAATGTGTAATGACATGAATGTGGGAATAATCGGTTATGGGAATATGGGAAGTAGTTTTGCAAAGGGACTAAAAGAAAGGGTGAGTAATATAGTGGTTTTTGATGTTAGTGAAGAAAAGCTAAAAAAAGCTTTAGAGGAAGGTTTTGGCACTGCAAAAGACCTTAGCTTTCTCGTCAAAAGCTCAGACTTGATAATGCTGGCGGTAAAGCCAAAAGACGCAAAAGCAGTGTTGGAAAGCTTGAGGGACTTGCTTGGGGAAAGGGTGCTTTTGAGCATAGTGGCTGGGCTGAGCATTGGCAACATAGAGAGCCTGCTGGGAAAGAAAAAGATCATTAGAGCTATGCCTAACATAAATGTGGTGGTTCAAAAAGGTGTAATAGCTTATGCGTGCAACGATAAAGTGAGTGAGCAGGATAAGGAGGAGTTTGTAATAGTTTTTTCTGCATGCGGTAGTCTTTACCAGATAGCAGAAGACCTGATAGATGCCTTTACTGCGCTGGCAGGTTCTGGTCCCGCTTTTGTGTTTAAGTTTATCTCCGCTCTCATCACCGCAGGCATCAGAGAAGGTTTTTCTTATGAGGTTTCAAGGGGTATAGCTATAGACACGGTGCTGGGTAGCTGTGAGCTTCTAAAGGCTCTTGGAGGACATCCAGAAGAATGGATAACAAGGGTTGCCTCTCCCGGTGGGACTACCGTAGAAGGTATAAAGGTGTTGGAAGATAGAGCTTTTTCTGGCATAGTAATAGAATGCATAGAGAAAACGCGAGAGAAAGCCAAGAAACTCTGTTGAAGATAAAAGTGGGAAACATCTACGCAGGCATCACAAAGAACTCAGAGGGAATATTTACTCTAAAACAGACCCATTCGGATAAAGTTTATCTTCTGGAAAGGCTCACCCAAGAACTCGCAGAAGGTGATGCCATAATCACTCAGCTAAGAGGAGTAAAAATAGGTGTAAAGACTGCAGACTGCGTGCCCATAGCCCTTTTGGGAAAACACACTGTGGGTGTTATACACGCAGGTTGGAGAGGTCTAAAAGGTAAAATAATTGAGAACACCATAGAAATGCTTAAAAATTTTGAAAAAATAGACGAGCTAACAGCCTTTGTAGGACCTTCTGCAAAGGCTTGCTGTTATCAGGTAGGAGAGGAGTTTAAAGAACATTTTATATGCATTCACTATAAAAACGGTTCTTTCTTTTTGGACACCCAAGAGGAAGCCATCACCAAGCTCAAAAGTTTAGGCATTAGGAGATTTATAAAGCTAAGTTCATGCAGTATATGTAATACCAAATATCCGTCTTACAGAAGGAATAAGACCAAGGAAAGACTTTTCACTTACGCGCAGATAGGATGATCCTCTTCATATCTTGAGCAGTTTTAACTTTACCAAAAGGTCAAGGAAGAACTTAGCAAAGTAAACGTTTGATATAAAAGATGCTATACTGCCTATGGTAAGGGTTGTAGCAAAACCTTTGACAGGCCCACTTCCAAACTGGAAAAGGATCAGAGCAGCAATGAGCAAGGTTATGTGTGTATCCCATACAACGCTGAGAGATCTTCTATATCCAAGCTCTACAGCTTTTCTGAAGGTACTTCCTGCTCGTAATTCCTCCTTTACCCTTTCAAATATAAGTACGTTAGAGTCAACCGCTATACCCATGTTTAGCAGTATACCTGCTATACCCGGTAGAGTAAGTGTTGCACCAATAAGCACAAGACCTGCCCACAAAAGCAATGCGTTTAAAATTATGGATAGGTTTGCTGTTATTCCTGCTATTTTGTATCTTGCTAAGAGTAAAATAACTAAGAGAACAAAAGCTACTATGCCACCCTTTATGCTCTGCTGTATGGCATCCCTTCCCAAAGATGGACCCACCACTGTTTCTTGAAGGAACTTTACGGCGGTTGGTAAAGCACCTGCTCTGAGAACTATGGCAAGTTCTTTGGCTTCTTCGGGAGTAAACTGTCCTGTTATCTGTCCTCTGTCTGATATCCTACTTCTTATTACAGGAGCGGACATAACTTTTTTGTCAAGAACTATAGCAAGGCGCTTACCTATGTTTTTCTCCGTTGCATCACCAAAAAGCTTTGCTCCTCTGTCTGTAAGCTCAAAAGTCACTGCGGGAGCACCAAATTCATCCGTGCTTGTGTATGCCGTTTTGAGGTCTGCGCCAGTGATCACGGGCAACTTTTCCACCAAAAACCACTCGTTGGGATTCTTAGAAGGTAAAAGTTCCGTATCTTTGGTGAGCTTTTTTTCAAGCTCCTCTTTGGAACCACTGTCTACCACAAGCTTAAGTTCAAGAAGGGCAGTCCTTCCTATTATGGACTTTGCCTTTTCTATGTCCAAAACTCCTGGAAGCTCTACAAGCACTCTGTCTTGACCCACCTTGGTTATAACAGGCTGAACTACACCAAGCTCGTCTATCCTTTTTCTCAACACCTCAACCGTCTGTCCTACTATACTTTCCTTTAGCTTATTTATTTCTTCCTCTTTGAGCCTTATTAAAGGTTCGCCTTTGTTGGTGCTTACCACTACAAATCTCGGAAAGTCCTTTTGTATAATCTGAAACACCTTCTGAGCATCTTTCTGGTCAAGAGTTTCTACCTTTATGCCATCTTTTTGCACCACTATATCAAGCACATTTACACCTGCGGTCCTTACCTTTTCCTCTATATCCTTTGCGTACCTTTCGTACTCTTGGCTAAGTGCATAGTCCATATCTGGTTCTAAGAGCATGGATATACCACCCTTTAAGTCCAAACCTAAATTCACAGGTTTAAAAAAAGACACAGTCAAAGAAAGTACCACAAGAAACAAAAGGGTAAAAAGGTTAAAGTAGAAGTTCCTCATACTACCAACATTATAGCATGTTCCTTATGTTTCTAAGATAACAAGACTTTATTCTTTCTGCATTTGCTTTTATGTCCACAGGGTTCCACAACCTTTTGCCTGTCAAAATATTCTCCACAACTCTAACAATATCTTTTGAGTTTCTTACCAGAAAACCGGCATTTCTTTCTATCAGATAATCAGCCATGTCCTTTACTTTTTCCAAGAAGGGTCCAAATAGCACAGGTTTGCGGTGATAAGCAGGCTCTAAAAGATTATGTCCTCCTACATTCACAAGTGTCCCACCTACAAAAGCTACATCCGCAAAAGAGTATATCTCAAACAGTTCTCCTAAGGTATCAATCACCAGTACATCCCATTCTTCTTTATTACTGGTTTTAAGAGCACACTTAAAACCTTTAAACTTTTGCATTACCTCATTGGCTCTTGAAATGTGGCGAGGAGCTATCAAAAGCTTAAGATCAGGAAAGAGCTTTTTTAATTCTACAAAGGCTTCAAGAAGGATCTCTTCCTCTCCTCTATGAGTGCTGCCAGCAACAAAGAATTTAGAGCGACTTTTCTGAATATCCAAGTGTTTTTCCTGCAGATCTTCAAGGATAAACTTTAGATTACCGCAATTTACCACTTGTTTGCATCCGTAGGACTCAAACTTCTCTTTGTCCTTTTGTGTTTTGGTAATGATAAGGTCAAACTTTTTGCTTATAAATCGCTCATATATGCCACCCTTTGCGTAAGCGTTAAGTAAAACTTTTTTAGTTTTTGTAAAATAGATAAGAAAGGGCCAAAACTCCCTTTCCATTATCAAAAGTACTTGTGCAGATATGCGTTTCTCAAAGAACCTTACGGTAAAAGGTGTATCTAAAGGTAGTCTTTCTAAAGTATGATAGTATTGGGTTTGCTGACTTAAGTAGTTTTTAGCCCTTGGTGAAAAGTAGGTAAGGACTATAATGTGTTCTTTGATGAGTTCTTTGAGAATAGGTTTTAGTGTGTTGAACTCTCCCACACTGGCTACATGAAACCAAAGGGTTTTCATGCAAAGTTCATACTTGTTATGTAATCCGCCACTGTGGTTGCTGCAACTGACCGAGGTTTTACCACAGGTTTTAGTCCCTGTGCTAACACATAACCTATGGCTTCTTTGAGGATCACGCTAGAGTTATGTTCAGGGTTAGGGTTTATATCTAAGTGCACCTCAAAGGGTCTTTTCCCAACCACATTGGATATCTCAAGAGCCATAAAGACCGCCCTGCTGACCTCTTCCATAAGTCTCTGTCTTAAAGACCTAATCCTGTTTACTTTTTCCACGCGCCAGAAGATCTTTGCTCCCCTACACGAATCTATGTGTACCACTACAACTGTAACAAAAACAGTTTTTTCCCTTACCTGTCTTGAATCACAACCTACATAAATGGAAGTATTTTCCGATGTACTTTTTATAAATTCCTTTACCTCCTCCACATCCTTTATCATAGGCATAAGTTCAGACCCCTTTACCAAAATCTACATCTTTTATCCAAGTAGGTCTAAAAAATACCCAATCCTTTAGGTTTTCAAAGCTTTTTGAATAACACACCTCACAGATAAGCCCCTTATCCGTTAACTTGGAGTTATCATCACAACACTCGCTTAGATTCCAAAACTCGTAGTTGTCGTGGAAGATAAGTTTTCCACAGTTAATACACTCATAAAGGGTGTAGCCTTTTAACTGAAGGAAAGCAGAAATATCCTCACCTTCTGGCAGGTCCTCCACCTCAAGTATTCTTTTAAGAAAATCCTTCTGCTGGTTTGTAAGCTCCCTTATCTTCATCAGTAAAAAATTATACACATACAAAAACATAGCCAATAAATTTATATACATAATTATGATCTATATCATAAGCAATTTCTCTCTCTAAGGGTTAAAATCAAAAAAAAGGATTGAGGGGTTTTATAAGCCCCTTGTCATCTTGACAGTTGAATAAGGACTTGTATTTGTAAGATTATAGGGGTGATATACCTTAGATACCTTCATCAAAACATTTTGGTGTTTTGATGTTTTGATGAGGCGCTTTTGGGATAATTGAGTTTCAATGGTTAGAAATGGCAACTTTTCAGCCCCTTTTTGGGAACTGAAGATTTCCGAAAATTAACTTCATTTGAAAAGGGTACCCCTTTTAGCAAAGTGTTGATGTATAATGTTTTTCTAAAATACCCTTTTGGGGTTTCTAATGTACCGTGTGGAATTGAAAGAAGTTTTTAGATGTTTATCTCAGACCACTTTTTCCTGTTTCTAATGTACCGTGTGGAATTGAAAGATGGATATAACGGAACTGATAGCAAAAGTTTTGGGTGTTTCTAATGTACCGTGTGGAATTGAAAGGCTCTGTCTTTGTAGCGAGAGAAAATCATGTTGTATGTTTCTAATGTACCGTGTGGAATTGAAAGTGGGGAATTGAAAAGAGTAGAGTTGACATGAAAGAAAGGTTAAAAGAGTAAAAGCTCAAGTAGGTCTTCTACATGAACGCCTGGCATGTCTGCCTTCTTTAAAAACTCTTCTATCTTATATCTTACTTGGTCTAAACTTGCACCCTTTAACTCTTTCTCAAGATCCTTGATGGCATTTTTCGGCACAAGAGTGAAATCTCCGTATATGCTAACATCTTCTATTATATTTTCTTTGATGTAAACTTCTGCTTTTATTAATCCGCCTTTCACTTTCTTAACTGCATTTTTTACATAAACTCCCTCTCTTATCTTTAAAAATTTGTGCTTTCTGCCCGTATCTTCAAAAAGAACATTTTCTGAGGTTAGATGTTGCATCAGCTCATCCGCAAGGTGCAAAACTTGGTTGTTTATTTCTCCTTCGCCTTCAAATTCTATAAGCTTGGAAAACTCTTCTACCAGTATGTTTTCCACCTCTTGGTAGGAAAAGCTTTTATGTGTTTCCTTTTCCACCCATGTGATATTTTCTTCAAGACTCTTATAAAGTTTATCTCTGAATTTTTCCTCCTGAACTTTGAAAAGTTCTGACATAAGTTTGGTATTAAACTGCAAAAGAACATTCCCTACAAAAACAAAGCTATCACCTATATCGGCTGCACCCTGACCGCTTATTTTTTTACCGCTTTTGACTACAAGGTCGTTTATGGGTCTGTAGAATACCTCTACTCCAAGCCTTCTGTAGGTTTCTATAACTGGCTTAGAGAATTTTCTGTAAGCGTCCTCTACTTTAAAAGGTGCCTGTTTTTTGGGAAGTATAAGCTGATAAAAAACCTGCCCTTGGGATAGCAGGACCGCTCCACCTCCCACTTCTCGCCTAATGATGGGTATGTTCAAGCTTTTGCACCTTTCGTAGTCTATTATATCCTCTGTCTTATCAAAGTACCCAACGCTCACATATGTGTCCGCCGGTTCTGTGATAACAAGACCTCTGTATCCAAGGCGTGCCATAGCGTGAAAAAGAGTTATGGATCTTAGATTTCCCTGCTTACCCAGTCTGTATATTTTCATTCTGGCTTTTTAGATATCCTTTCTATCTCCTTTGCCAAATTGAAGTCTCTATCTGTAATACCGTCTGCTTCGTGTGTTTTGAGCTTTACTTTGAGTTTTTTAAAAGACAGCTCCAAGTCGGGATGATGCCAATAAACTTCCGCTAAGTAAGCTATGGCATTAGCGAGAAAAATAGTCTCCTTCCAATTTTTGGTATGGAACTCTCTTACTATATAGCCTTCTTGGTATTGCCAAAGGGGAAGCTCTTGACTGAGTTTGGACAATATCTGTGCAGGTGTGTAGGTTTTTAATTCTCTTTCTTCTGACACGCGGGACACACTCCGTATATGTGTAGAGAGTACTTTTCCACTTTGTAGCCTTCTAAATGCTCAGGTGCCTGCCAGTTTATGTCTAATTGGATATCTTTTATAGCACCACACTTAGTGCATATAAGGTGGTGATGGTCTTCTACATTTGCATCGTATCTAACAGAGCCTCCCCAATAGGCTACCCTCTTGACAAAACCGAGGTCTTCTAAGGTTTCAACAGTTCTGTAAACTGTAGCAAGTGATACAAAAGGATATCTTTTTTTTATCTCGTTGTAAACCTCTTCAACTGTGGGATGATCCTCTCTATTTAAAAGCACTTCGTAAACTGCAACCCTTTGGGGTGTAATCTTGAGCCCCATGCTCTTGCACTTATCTACGAACCTCTCAAGCTCTCTTCTTACATCCTTTACCATAGTATGTTATAATATAGAGCATTTAAAAAAAATTTGCAACAGATAGAAGATTCTTGCTACTGCTGTAGAAAGAACTGTATTACCTGCTGAGGATTACCCTGAGCCATTATTTTACCATCCTTGAAGGCAAGCACGCGATCACACAAGAGTATGTTAGAAAACCTATGAGCTACCAAGATGATGGTTTTATCTTTGAAAAACTCAAAAATGTTTTTTAGAACTATTTGCTCCGTTTTGACATCCATAGCAGAAGTGGCTTCATCAAGGAAGATAATATCAGGGTTTTTTAAAAACAGCCGTGCAAGGGTAAGTCTCTGCATTTCTCCACCCGAAAGATTCCTACCACCTTCTTCCAGAGGCTCATCAAGACTCTTTACAAAATCACATGCAGAAAGCTCAAGAGCCCTTTTTATCTCCTGGTCGTTAGCGTCAGGTTTTGCTATCAATAGGTTTTCTCTTACACTACCTGCAAAGATAAAAGGCTGTTGCGTAAAAAAGCCTATGCGTCTTCTAAAGCTTTCCTTATTTATCTCTTTTAGTTCAACCTCGTCGTACTTTATACTTCCCTCGTAGAGCAATAGTCCTGCAAGAGCTCTCAAAAAGGTGGTTTTTCCAGAGCCTGTATGACCTATAATACCTATTTTTTCTCCCTTTTTGATCTCTAAATTTATACCTTTTAGCAATATCTCTGGTCCAAGTTTTATCCTCAAGTCTCTTATGTTTATACCTTCCTTTAAACCTTGGAAGGTAATGTCCCCGGAAGTTTCCTGAGGTATGTGCAAAAGCTCCCTTATTCTTGTTAGTATGGGTATGCTTGCTTTGACCTCCATCAAGCCCTTTTGAACTTCTGTGAGAGGTTGATGTATTAAAAACAGCGCGGTTATGTAAGATACAAAGTCGCCGGGAGTAAGATCTCCCTGTATTACTCTGACTCCACCGTAAAGGATTATAACGGAAACAACAAGGTAACCCAGAGCAAAGTTAAAAACTGAGTTGGTAGTGGAGTATAGTGTAGACTTCATACCTGCCTTAAAAACTCTTTCATTAAAATCTTCAAACCATCTGAGAAACCTTTGTTCGGAGGAGAAGGTTTTAATGTTTTCGTAACCCTTCAAAACATTTGTCAGACTCTGTGTCATCATACCTACATTTTCCTGAAGCCGTCTTATGTATTTGCCTTTCTTATGACCAAAGTATCTTACAGCAAAAGCCAAAAGGGGTAGTAAAACTCCCAATAGGGTTGTGAGTAGCCAATCTCTGTAGAAAAGCACACCAAGTAGTGCTACTACTGTAATAGGATCTCTAAAAAGCTTAGGAAGGTGGTCTCCCAATAGAGATCTGTAAGCTTGCATATCCGAGATGAACCTGGTTATTATGTCTCCTGAAGAGTTTTTGGAAAGAACACCGTACTGCGCTTTTAGAAGCCTATTAAAAACCTCCTTTCTGGTTTTCTTTACTTCAAGCTCTGAGTAAAGGTTTATAAATATAGAAGCAAGAAAGTTTCCCAGCTGGTTTAAAAAGGCAAAGGCCAGCAAGAAAAGAACTACCTTAATAAGCTCTTGGTAGTTTTTAACTAAAAATACGTTATTGACAAGGTTTTTTACTACCAAACTTATACCTGTAGTCCCGGCAGACTCAAGCAGTGATCCCAAAAGCGCAAAAAGAATAAGATACCAATAGGACTTCAATCTTAGAAGAAGCCACTTTACATTATCCATTAGCGGAAATATTTTAATTTAAACATGGTAAAGTATATAGTATACCTACTTTTGTCTTTTCTTATTATAGATCATGTATGGACTCACTTTGGTCCCAAGATAATAAACTCAATAGCCTCTGAACTTGCAGGTAAAGAGACAAAGGTGGTGGAAGAAGGTCAAGATAAGAAGAGTATTTTGGACAACGCTTGGGATAAACTTATAGAATTAAAAGAAAAGCTAAGCAGGAGGTAAGGCTATGGAGGATTTTAAGTTTAGCAGTGTTGAGGAGGCAATAGAAGACATAAGGGAAGGCAAGATGGTTATAGTGGTTGATGATCCAAGCAGGGAGAACGAGGGGGACCTTGTAATGGCTGCTGAGAAGATAACTCCAGAAGCCATAAACTTTATGACCAAGTATGGGCGAGGTCTTGTGTGCCTTACTCTAACACCAGAAAGATGCGAAGAGCTTGATCTTTACCCTATGGCTACAAGGAACACAGACCCTAAAGGTACATACTTCTGTGTATCTATTGACGCTCATCCAAGATTTGGTACCACTACAGGCATATCCGCTTACGACAGAGCCATCACCATAAAACTTGCAATAAGCCCAGATGCAAAGCCATCTGATTTTATCCGTCCGGGACATGTGTTTCCTTTGAAGGCAAAACCCGGTGGCGTGTTGGAGAGAGCAGGGCACACAGAAGCATCTGTAGACTTAGCAAAGCTTGCTGGCCTTTATCCTGCAGGAGTAATATGCGAGATTATGAACGAAGACGGAACTATGGCAAGGCTACCAGACCTTATAAAGTTTGCAAAAAGGTTTGGGCTCAAGATAATAACCATAGCGGATCTCATAAGATACAGACTTAAGAGAGAGAGGTTGGTTGTCAGAGAAGCTACCGCAAACCTTCCCACAAGGTACGGATTTTTCAAAATACACGCATACAGGCATATGCTTACTGGAGAGGAACAGATAGCTCTTACCATGGGGGAGTGGAAAGAAGATGAGCCAGTGCTTGTGCGCGTGCATTCAGAATGTCTTACAGGTGATGTCTTTAAGTCTCTAAGGTGTGATTGTAGGTCTCAGCTTGAGACCGCTATGGAGATCATAGCCAAAGAGGGTAAAGGTGTTTTGGTATATATAATGGGACACGAAGGAAGAGGCATAGGTATAGTCAATAAGATAAAGGCTTACCAGCTACAGGACATGGGTTATGATACGGTGGAAGCCAACGAAAAGGTAGGCTACCCAGCGGACTTAAGAGACTACGGTGTGGGGGTTCAGATCCTTTTAGACTTAGGTGTAAGAAAGATGCGCCTTTTGACCAATAATCCCAGAAAGATAGTAGCTTTAGAAGGATACGGGCTTGAGGTAGTAGAAAGAGTCCCTCTAAAAATAGACCCTTGTGAACACAACCAAAAATACTTAGAAACCAAAAAGTCCAAACTTGGGCATCTACTTTAAGGGTAAGAAAACCCTGAACCTGCTACCTTCTCCTTCTTTACTCTCCACCTGCACCTTTCCGCCGTGTGAGAGCGCTATGTGCTTAACTATAGAAAGACCCAAACCTGTGCCTCCCACCTCCTTTGACCTAGAGCTGTCCACTCTGTAAAACCGCTCAAACACAAAAGGTAAATGTTCCTTTGGTATACCTATACCTGTATCGGAAACTTCTATAACAGCATAGGTATCTTGTATGTAAGCATTTACTACCACTTCACCGTTCATTTTGTTGTACTTTACCCCATTATCCACAAGGTTCAAAAGTAGAAGAGTTAGCTTTTCTTGATCCGCATAAACTTTAAAGCTTTTATCCACACGGTTTATAAGTTGGACTTTTTTATCCTGTGCCATTTCCATAATGTCATCAAATACAAGCTCAACTACCTCCCACAGATTTACACTTTCTTTTCCAAGCTTTTCTTCTCCTGATTCAAGTTTTGTAATGATTAAAAGGTCTTCCACTAAGCTCTTCATATCCTCGGACCTTCGCAAGGCTCTTTCTAACATGTTCTTCTTTTTCTCGTCTTGCTCTTCCTCTATGAGAGTTTCAAGAATGCTCTTTATTATGGTTATGGGTGTTTTGAGCTCGTGCGACACATTGGCTATAAACTCCTTTTTTGATCTTTCGTATCTTTTAAGCTGTGTGATGTCCGTTATCCTTAAGAGTATGCCGTCCTTTGCAGGAAACAAGTCCACTGAATACCCTACATCTTCGTGTTCCACCAATGTCTTTATCCTTTTCTTTTCCGCTATGCATTCCGCTATGGCGGACACAAAGGAAAGCATATTGAAACACTCGTAATATGGCTTTCCCTCCCAATCCTTTTTAAGTATGCCTCTCTTTATCATAAAGTCATTGGCATAAACTACCCTTCCGGATATGTTTATGACCGCATAGCCTTCATCTACTTCTCTTAGGAAATCACTGAGAATGCTCATTTACACAGTAGCGTACTTTTCCCTTAGCTCCTGTGCCACCTCCACCATATTTTTCAAAGATGGCACTACCTCTTCCCACCTTCTTGTCTTTAGACCACAGTCTGGGTTCACCCAAAGGAGCTCTTTTGGAAGCACCTTCATAGCTCTTTCTAAAACAGACCTTATGCTTTCCTTTGTAGGTACAGCTGGAGAGTGTATATCATACACACCTATACCTATCTGCCTGTCCCATCCTTTGAATTTTTCAAAGGCTGATATGATCTCACCTTTGCTCCTTGAAGCCTCTATGGATATGACATCAAAATCCATTTGGTATATGTACTCCATAACATCGTTAAACTCGCTGTAGCACATGTGAGTGTGTATCTGGGTTTGTGGATTTGCTCTGGAGCACAGTCTGAAAGCCTTTACCGCCCAATCAAAGTACTCGTCCCAGTCCTTCCTCTTTATGGGTGCACCCTCTCTGAAGGCAGGTTCATCTATCTGTATGATCTTAATGCCTGCCCTTTCAAGGTCTTTAACTTCTTCAAGAAGAGCCAAGGCTATCTGATAGGCTATCTCTTTTTTGGGAATGTCTTCTCTGTAATAGCTCCAGTTGAGTATGGTTACGGGTCCTGTGAGCATACCTTTTACGGGTTTTTCCGTCAAAGACTGAGCGTAGGTGATCTCATTCAGAGTCATAGGTGAGGGTCTATACACATCTCCGTAGATGATGGGAGGCCTATACACCCGTGAACCGTAAGAGAGTACCCATCCGTGTTTGGTGGTTGCTATACCTTCTAACTTCTGGGCAAAGAACTCCACCATGTCTGTTCTTTCAAACTCACCGTGAACCAACACATCAAGACCTATCTCTTCTTGAACTCTTATTACATGCTGTATCTGTTTCTTAATAAACTCTTCGTACTCTTTTGGAGACACCTTGCCGGCGGTATAGGAAGCCCTTATCTTTCTCACTTCTTCCGTCTGGGGGAAGGAACCTATAGTGGTGGTTGGAAATGTAGGCAGGCGCAGAATCTCCTGTTGGAGCTTTATCCTCTCTTTGTAATCTAACTCCCTCTGAAAGTCTCTTTCTGTAAGGGCGTTTACTCTTCTTCTTACCTCTTGGTTCACTCCAAAAGGCACACTCACTATGTTTTCTACTTTTTCTACCATCATACGGGCTTGCTGGTCTCCCTCTATAGCTCTTTTTATGAGGTTTAGCTCCTGAAGTTTCTCTTTGGCAAAAGCCAGACGCTCTTTTAAACTGAGCGAAGTCAAACCTTCTATCTGAACCTGATGCACAGGAAGGTCTTCCTCGGGCTGTGTGCTAACTGGCAGATGAAAGAGGGGACAGGAGTTGGATATGATTAAATGCTGGGCATATTTTAAGAGCTCCTCAGCGAGCCTTATCTTTTCCGTAAGGCTTGCTCTCCAAACCTGCCTGCCGTTTATTATACCCGCTATGAGCTTTTTGTCAGAAGGAAATCCGTGCTTTCTTATATTTTCCAAATTCTCTCTGTTGGATACAAGATCAAGACCAAGAGCCTTAACTGGCAGGTCTACGAACCTTTTGTAATCAGATACGCTATCGTAGTAAGTCATTACATATATGTCCGCATGCTCACTCAGTCTTTTGTACATCTCATGCACAAGGTCCCACTCCTGGCTTTCCATTTCGTAGCATAGTGCGGGGTCTTCAAAGAGTACTACCTTTGCTCCCTCCTGCCTTAGCTGTTTTAAAACTTCCTCATAAACGGGCAGTAGTGCCAAAAGATAACGCTCCAGATCCTCAAACCTTTCTATCTTGGAAAGGTGATATACAGGAAGAGGTGAAGATCCTTTGACTAATGCTTTGGAAAGCTTCAAAAAGGTGTAGGGTGAGATGATCTTGGGCAGGGTTTCTATGCCTTTGCTTTTGAAGTAAAGATATTCTTCAAGAGGGTAGTTTTTCAAGAGTTTAAAGTCTGTACCTTCAAGTTCTGGCACCAGGTAGTGATAGTTGGTGTTGAAGTATTTGGTCATCTCCAACGCTTGAGATCCACGCGCCATCTCAAAGTATGTACTGAGGCCTTTGAACTCTCCAAATCTTGAAGGGACAGCTCCTACCATTATAGCGGTATCTAACATAAAGTCATAGTAAGAAAGCTCGTTGGAAGGAAAAAGGTCCACAGTGTCTTTGTATAGTCCCACCATCCAGTCTCTGAGTGCATTAATTCCCTTTATAAGGTCCTCTTCAGAGATTTTCCCCTTCCAATAGTTTTCTAAAAGGTTTTTGAACTCTCTCTTTTCTCCCAGCTTAGGAAACCCATAAGCCAAAGTCTCCATCAATTAAACCTCCTATCAAATATTATAGCTTGACTAAAAAAAGCTTTTAAGATAATATAAGTATTGAAAGCTGTAGGGGCGGTAGCTCAGTTGGGAGAGCGCCTGCTTGGCGTGTAGGAGGTCGGGGGTTCAAGTCCCCTCCGCTCCACCATTAGTTTATCTTTTCTCTACAGTTCTTGGCACTAAGTAGATAATCTGTGAGTTCTTGTAAATTTCCGCTTTTTATGAGCTCCTTGAGGTTTTTAAGGGACATTTCAAAAGCTTCTATGGCTTTTAGAACATTTTCCCTGTTTTCTAAGAATATGTCTCTCCACATGATAGGGTCTGATCCCGCTATACGTGTAAAGTCTTTAAAGCCTCCACCTGGGTACTTAAAAAGGTCCACACTATCTTTGCTCAAGTTTTTGATGGCATCTATGAGGGCAAAGGCAACCGCATGGGGAAGGTGAGATACCGCTCCAAACACATAGTCATGCAGAAATGGGTCCATCTCTTCTACCAACGCACCAAGAGACACCCACATGTTTTTTATCTTCTCCAAAGCTTTGGGTGATGTCCTCTGTGTTGGTGTCAGAATACATCTTTTACCCTTGAAAAGGTCCTTGTTGCTGTTTTCTACACCTGACTTTTCCGTGCCTGCGATGGGATGGCCCCCTACAAAGTTTTCCCCCAAATACTCTTCCAGCATATAAACCAACCTACCCTTTACGCTTCCGAGGTCTGTTATAAGACTATCCTTTAGGTCAAGAGAAGAAAGCTCCTTTGCAATGCTTTCAAAAGTTCCCACAGGTGTGGCGAGCATTATAAGGTCAGGTTTAAAGAGAAGAAGGTTATTCATCTGCACGCTTCCTTTATCTATAACACCGAGCTGGATAGCTTTATCAATGGCATACGGGTTTATGTCAATTCCCAAGATCTCACAGTTGGGAAAAGATTCCCTAAAAGCCAAAGCAAAAGATCCTCCCATAAAGCCCACACCTATTACACACAACCTTTTAAACATCTTGATAAACTACCTTCCCTTCAAAGATGGTGTAAAGCACTTTCCCTTTGAGGGTCTTTTTCCACAGGGGTGTGTTTTTGGACTTAGAATGGTTTGTCTTTTCGTCAAGAATCCACTCTCTTTCTGGATCAAATATGGTTATGTTGGCTTTTGAACCCACCTTTAGAGTTCCGCATCCTTCTAATTTGAGTATCTGTGCAGGTCTGCATGACATTAGATTTATCACATCTTTTAAGGTTATGTGTCCTTGTCTTACCAGCTCCAAAGCCATAGGTAAAGCGGTCTGCAAACCTATCATGCCTGGTTTTGCATTCTCTATCTGTCTTTTTTCCCAACTCGCATGGGGTGCGTGATCTGTTGCTATGCAGTCTATTATACCCTCTTTTAAAGCGGATATGAGAGCATCTCTGTCTTCTTTTCTTCTCAAGGGTGGGTTCACCTTAGCAGAAGAGCCTGACTTTAGGATCTCCTCCTCTGTAAATACAAGATGGTAAGGGTTCACTTCGCAAGAGACTTTAGCACCCTTCTCTTTAAAGTACCTTATTAGTTCCACGCTTAGAGCACTACTAAGATGCTGTATGTGAATGTGAGAGCCTGTATGGTAAGAGAGTATCAGGTCTCTTGCCACAAGTATATCTTCTGCCTCGGGAGGTCTTGAAGAGATACCTAAAAGAGCGCTCACATACCCTTCGTTTATGTGTCCATATGCAAGACTGTCATCTTCGCAGTGGTTCATAACAATAAGTCCCAACTGTCCTGCAAGTTCTAAAGCTCTCTTCATGAGTTTGCTGTCCATAAGGGGACTTCCATCATCTGTGAGGGCAACGCACCCCGCAGACTTAAGAGCGTAAAAGTCAGAGAGCTCTTTCCCTTTCCTACCCTTTGTAAGAGTTCCAGAAGGTAAAACTAAGCACAGACCAACAGTCCTTGCCTTGCTTATTATGTACTGAGCGACCTCTGGCCTATCTATGGGTGGATTTGTGTTGGGCATACACACCACAGTGGTATATCCTCCTGCCACCGCGCACTTGCTTCCACTCTCTATGTCTTCTTTGTAAGTTTGTCCTGGGTCTCTAAGATGCACATGCAGGTCTATAAAGGAAGGACACACAATTAGTCCAGATGCGTCTATCACCTGAGCTTCAAGCTCAAAAAGATCCTCACCTATAGCCTTTACCTTTCCCTTTTCTACAAGAATGTCTCCTATAATGTCAATGTTATCAGATGGGTCTATGATCCTTCCTCTCTTTATGAGCAGTTTGGACATCGCTAAAATTATAAGCTACCTCGGATATAGCCAAGTACGGGTTTTTCTCTTGGGTTTCCCAAACAAAGGCACCGCACCTGCTTATGATCCATTTGGCTTCTTTACTTTCTGGATGATGCCCACAGAGTATTATGGAAACACCCTTTTCCATAAGGAACTGTGCGAGTTTCTGTTCGTTTTGTGGAAGGTCTTTTATGAGCTGGAGCTTTTCACCTTTTTTGAAGAGCATGAGTTTTTGAGCACTAAAGCTTTCACTCACTTCCCCCTTCTCGTTTAAAAGCACTCCCAGGGTAGTCTCTTGCTTAGGTTCGTAATGAATGAAAACCATCTCAAGCTGTGGTACCTCTGCCTTTAGCTTCTCTTCTATTCTATCTACAATACTGTGCATCTGTAAAAAGTCCCTCCCTGAAACCACTAAGGTAATATCTGCAAAGAGCCTGCCACCAGAGGACCTAACAAATAGATGCTTTATCTCCAGCACCTCATCAAAGCTCAGAATGATCTCCCTTATCTTGCTCAGGGTATTTTGGTCTGCAGAAATGTCTAAAAGCACAGAAACTTCTTTTTTGAGTATGCCAAGAGCGGTGTAAGCTATGAGGGCAGAAACTCCTAACGCAAAATACCTGTCCAGCTCATATCCAGCGTAAGAACTCAGAAAGCTCATAAGCACCAAAGAAGAACCAAAGGCATCAGTGAGCGTATGATAAGAGTCTGCAACAAGCACAGGAGAGTTTAGCTTTTTGCCTGCCCTTCTTTCTAAAAAGGAAAGAATTAAAGAGCTAAGAAGAGAAAAGCTTATGACACCAAGCCCCACAGCCATATACTCTTTTCTTATAACTACCTGTGAGCCAAAGGCTCTCTTGAATATCTCCACACTTGCAAGAAGCAAAAAGATGGCTATAACAATAGAACCCACATTTTCCAGCTTGTAAAGACCGTAAGGAAATTTCTCACTCTTTTTCTCAGAAAACCTGAGGGTAAGGTAGGTGATCACAGAGGCAAAGGAGTCCGAAAGGGAATGAAACGATTCACCTATCATAGATAGACTGCCTGTTAGCAAACCTGCTATGATCTTTGCTAAGGCTTGAAGCGTGTTTATACCCAGTGATAATAAAGCCCAATGCTCCTTTTTCATCTGTTAAAGGGTATTTTAGCACCTTGATGGGTATTTCGCCTTTTTAGTTCTTCTATTATGGCATTTATAACTTCTTGTTTTTTAGCATAAGTGCAGTATTCTGGAGCTATAAGCCTTTCTGGTTCCACCTCTCCCGTTAAGCGATGGATCACCACATGAGGCGGTAGGATCTCTATCACATCTACCGCTCTTTTTGCATACTCCTCAAGGCTCAGCACACCAAACTCACCCCTTAGGTACTGCTCTGCCATCTTGGTGTTCTTTATGATATGTAGGGGATGTATTTTCACACCGTCTATTGGAAGGCTTGCCAAAAGCTTTCCTGTTTCCAACATGTCCTCTTGGTCCTCAAAGGGAAGACCCAATATGATGTGAGCGCACACTTTGAGGTTTCTTCTTTTGGTCCTAAGGACCGCATCCACAAAGTCAGAAATTCCATGAGCTCTGTTTATGAACCTCAGAGTCCTAAAGTTGGCGCTTTGCAAGCCGTATTCTACCCAAACTTCTAAACCCTTCAGGATATAGCTCTCTAAAAGATCCAGCACCCACTCGGGCGCACAGTCTGGGCGCGTCCCCACATCTATACCCACCACCTCATCAAACTCAAGAGCGGTATCGTAGATGGATTTCAGGTAATCCTTCTCTCCGTAAGTGTTGGAGTAAGACTGGTAATACACGAAAAATAGTATGTTTCTGCCATAGCGCTCCTTGGCTCTCTTTATACCCTCCTCTATTTGCTGGCGCAGAGGAACATGGGGTTCTAAGTGTGCAGGCCTTGTACCCGAAAAGCAGTAGGTACAACCCCCCACAGCCTTAGTGCCATCTATATTGGGACAGGTAAAGGGCAGAGCCACCGTTATCTTCTGCACCCTTTTGCCATAGCGCTCTTTTAGGTAGTCCTTCAGAGAAAAGTAAAAGCTTCTTTCCAAAGTTTGCATAGTAAATAATTTAAAAAGGTCTCAAAAATATGGAAGAGGTGGGGACCCTGTTGTATTGCACCAGCAAGTCTATGCGTTTTCCATCGTAAAACAGACTCACAATGTTTTTCGCGCTGTCAAACCTCAGCTCTGGGCTTCCAGGCGCACGCAAGTGTCTTTTTAAGTATACGATAGAAGGGTCGTAGGGGTTGGACTCTGTGTAGGTTATGGCATCTTTCTGTGCTTGCAAGCTAACCATCACATAAGGAGCGGAAATCCCAAAGGTAGTGTAGTAGCGGAGCGTATCTCCCTGTAGTTCTAACTCTCTGCAGTTGCTGAGCTCCTTCTGAAGTAAGAAAACAAGCTCATAAAGCCTCCTCTTCTGGTCGTATTCCTCAAACCTCTTTCTTACCTCCTGCACAGACCCATAAACAGACACCAGGCCAAGCACCACCAAAGTGGATATAGCCACGGATATGAGAAGCTCTATCAGGGTGAAGGCATTATTCCTGCCAAGCATCCAGCACCTCGCCGTAAGAGGTAACTATAAAGTCCATCTCGTCGTAATAAGGCTCGTACTTTACTACCTTTACGCGATAATACATAGGCAGTGGTGTGTACACAAACCTGAGGGATATGTAGAGCCTTGAAGGACCCAAGAGGTTCTGGAGCCACTCGGGGTTTATGTAGCCCACTACCTTTATCTGCTCTTCCACAGACTTAGCCTCGCTCTCCGTAAGACCAAGAGCCAACAGCACAGGCTCAGGCGCGTAGTTTATGTTGGTAAGGGTTGCCACTGGTGTTAGGTAATTTTGGAGTTTTTCGTAGGTGTTTCTGTCCATACCATCCACATAGAAAAGCTCCGTGATGGAAAACACATCTCTGTAAGGTGCTGGTGTTCCTTGCTTAGACACACCCCTACCCAAAAAAGCCATAATGTTCTGGGAAAGCTCTACAGCCCTCTTTTCCTCTACACCTAAACGCATCATAAGGCTTTTAAGAATTTCTGAGTTGGCAAGAGGCAGACTTATCTTAGCTTCCTCTGGGTATATATATATCCTGTACTTGCGGTTTGAGATGTAGTATGGTATGGGACTTTTTATCCTTAGTAGAGACGGGTTCTTTTGGACAGTGTTCACACCCAACACCGCCAAAGCTCTTGCCTCATAAAGAAAAGTCCAGTTGTCCACAAAGTGGGAAGTTCTCATGTAGCTGTATCTGAGCTGGTAAAGGGTAAAGAAGACTAAGCCAGAAAGCAAAGTGACCATCCAGAGCACATATACGATAATACTCCCCCTCATCTGGGAGACAGCATAAAGCTGTAGCCGTTCATTAGGTATATGCGCCAGAGTCCCAAATCCTGTGAACATGCATAATAGTTAAACCCAGCGTAGGACATAAGGTCGCAGGTGTAGTTCTCCACAGACCTTCTATCCTGAAGCACCGCAGAGTTAGTCCTCTGAGCAAAGGCTATACTCTGTATCTGTGAGACCAGCTCCAAGTCTCTTTCTTGTCTCTTCATAGCGTAAATTCTCTGTGTTATGAGAGATAGGCTCTGCTGTATGAAACCTATGGCTAAGATGGATATGGTGAAGGCCACGAGGACCTCCACCAGCGTGAAACCTCTTACCACTGAAGCGCCGTTCGGCCCGGGACGGTTTCTATAGCCCACTTCCAATTACCCTTGATGTAAACCCAATAGCTTCTTACTTTCTTCTCCGTTATCTGTCTTTTACCCTCTGGTACCGGTACATTACCTATTGCAGGTGGTAGCGTGTAGGTGTAGTCGCAGTAGACAACAGCTATGTTGGTGTTTCCTACCACCTTACCACTGCACTTATAATCCTTGAACTTTATCTTAAGTGTTTCGGCGTTCTTCTTGAAAACATCCAAAGAGTATTGCTTTTGTCCCACTGGGTCAAAGAAGGAATACACGCAGTCAAGGTCGTCCTTTACCTGACACTCTGCAAACTTCTTCAGAGCCTTTTCAAGCCTATCCTGTTTTTCTCCTTTATCTTCTATCTTGTAAGGGTTGTTCAAGGCATCCGCCTTTATGTCCCTTGCTCTCAAAAACCAAGTTCCCTTCTTGTCATCTTTTACCAAATAGTAAACCCTAAAGATACCCTTGCCCAGATACAGCGCCTTGCTAAAGTAAGAGGTTTCTACCCAAGGCTCTTCCAAAGGACCAAAGGAAACCGTTTTTCCATCCTTTACATAAACAGCCCAGAGCTGGGGTAGGAGGTATCTGCGATCAACAAAGACATCAAGCACGCCATCTTCTGAGACAGCCGCAGAGGAGAATATCTGTGCATATATGTAGTCGTTGTCTTTGTCTTCCACAGCTTTTTTAAGCTCACCGCCGTCCCAAGAGTAAACAAGGTTTATACGCTTGCTGAGCTCTTCCCCATCTGCCTTATAAACATCTTGCCCCTTGGGAGGGAGGTTTACGGAGAAGAAAACAGGCACCTTCTCGTTTACCACCGCTGGCTGTATGTATGTGTATACGCGTTCGTATTCCTTTTCTACAGTTGCGTAAGGTTTTTCAAAAGGGTCTTTGTAAGCCAAAAAGGTGAGCTTGTACTTTCCGTAAACATCCGCAGGGTTGTTTTTGGGAAGCCTCCACATGAAAAGGTAAAGCTTTCCATCTGTCTTTTCCACATAGGGCGTGTACTGGTAGCCTTCCTCAAACTTAAAAAGGACCACCTCTGCGTTGTCCTTTAGCCTCCTTGCCCTGACCTCTTTATCCGTAGTGTAAATAACAGAAAAGCCGTTTTTAGGGTCATAGAAGGGCGTATATACATCAAGGTTTGCTGCTATGTTAGCGGGCCTGAGGATGGTTTCCTGTGGAAAGGTTTTTCCTCCGTCAGTAGAAAGGGCGTAGGCAACACCATAACCGTTGCTCTCGTCAGACCAAACCAAAAGCACACTCCTTTTCCCATCCGTCTCTATCATAGGCTTTCCTATGGATTCGTTGGTGGAGGACACGAGGGTGTACTGAGGGTTTTCCCCCTTTAGGTTGGTTTTTATGAGTATTACCTTCTTAGTCCTTGGCTCTCCAAGGTACCTCACCCACTGGGCTACATAAAGAGTATCTCCCTCTATCTTGTAATCAAGCCCGTCAAAGGCACCACCTTTGAACCTATCCACTATAGGCTTGTTGATGACCTTGTCTGATCCGTCTGCGTAGAGGTGTATGTATCCGTCCCCGCCGTAGTATAAAAAGGCATAAGAGCCCTCTTTGTTAAGCTCCTTTATTGGTAAAAATTGGTTTAGAGGTATATTGAAAGGGATGTTTAGCTCTTTGAAATCTTGCGTTTTTAATACATACTCTTTTTTTACACAGCCGGAGAGTAAAGCCAAAAATAATACAAAAATGTAAAGTCTTTTCATGAAATTATAACCTCAAGGGTTTTAAAGCGGAGGAGGGGAAGACCCCTCCAGCAGAAAGGTTTTATTCGGTGGTGTACTGCAGAGGATGAAGAGGTGTTACCGCATAACCGTAATTGGGGTTGGACTCTACCTTAAAGACTATAGCATTATTAAAGGGATCACTATTCACTAAGTGGAACCATCCACCCTGTTTAGCAAATATAGTGCCTGCTTGGCAGTTGAGGTTGGATATAAAACCTGTGGTAGGAGCAGAAGAAGGCGCACATACGGGCCACAGCGTCACACACTGGTCGCTCAGACTTATATTGTCGCTAAATTGGCGCTCTATCCTGTCCCACCATGCATTATTAGTTTTGTTCAGGGTTATGAACACACTGTAGGGTGCGTCAAACACACTATTAATGGTGTTTACACCCACTGCGTAAACATAGGGGTTGCTGTCGGGGTTAGCAAAGCTCATAAACTTAGTGGTTTGGCCGGGGACTAGTCCGGTATTAAGAAAAGCAACAGCACTATTTAGAGCGGTATGGTTGAGGTCAATGGACCTCTGGGCGTAGAGGAACCTAAGCCCTGCGTTGTAAGATATGGTTTCTACCGCAAGCCCTGCTGTACCAAGAGAAACAGCAGCTGCACTTTCTGTTGCTACCGCCATAAAGCCAAAGTAGGTGGTTGCACCCACAACTGGAGCGTATGCACCCCCCGTAGTGTCACCGTAGATAGTACCAGGGGTGTTGGTAGTGCCGTCAACGAAAAAGCTGGTAAGGTCGTTTGGAGAGGTCGACACAATACCGTCTGTATGCAGGCATGCTCCAGTGGTAACTGCAGGCTTGAGGTTGTAGGCTATGTGAAGGGTATTAAGTGTACCGCCGTCGTATACATAGCTAACTATAGTTTGCCAACCGTTGCCTACTGCTATGAAAGGGATCATAACTGCCTTTGCCTGAGCGACCTGCTGGGCACCAAAAAGGGCCATACTTGCCAGTGTTGCTGCTGCGAGCTTTTTGTCAGCTCTCATGATTTCCACCTCCTTAAAAATTTTAGTTGCTTACCATTATAACTTACCTTTTTGGGCTTGTCAAGAGTTTTTCCTTTTTTTTCATTTTCCTTTCATAATGATATGTGTGCTATTTTCCAAAAAAGGTTCAAGGACCTGGCTTAATTTCTGTGCGCACTCTTTTAGGTAATCCCTTATCACTTCGTGTATGCCTTCTGGCACCTTACCTTCTTGATGTGCCAAAAACAGCACCAAGTGCTCCAGCTGGAGGTATCCACCCCTTAGCATACTCCAAAGGGGGCTAACATCTCTTCTTTCGTAAAGCCACACAAAGACCGCGTTTAGGGTGTAGGCAAGCTCATGTAGGTCCCTGGGCTGTTTTGAAAGAAATTCGTGCGCTACTTTTTGGAGTTCTTGAGCTTCTTTAAGTAGAGTGTAAGCTTTTTGATGTATTGTGTTGTCTTTTAGGTAATCCTTTGAGAAGTTAGAGTTAATAAGCTTTATAGCTTCAGTTTTTTTGAAGTTCCTGAGAGTTATCTCACCTACCTTTATGGGTATAGTCCCCTCTATCTTCGCACCGTCAGAAGTGTTGTAAACCTTAACACCTTTTGTCATTTTCAAAAGGTCCTGTATCATAGACCTCGCCCACAAAAGCAAACCGTTAGTGTACACCTTCCCTCCAAAGTTCCCCTCAAGCTCGTACTCCTGCACTTCCTTCTCCTTGTAAAACTCAGTGCCTTCTTTGAGCGCCACGTTCCCCCTCGCGTGGTGCTTCTTGGGGTCCTTATAACCCATGTCCGTGCCAAATAGGTATATCTCTTTGAATCCCATGTGTATTGCCAAAGATAACCCACCATTTACCACGGTAGGGTTAGAGTAGCCTATCCTTGGTATGTCAGGTGGAAAAAGACTACTTCCAGCGTCGTTGGGCTTTAGCCACATGAGGCTCTCTTTGAAAAGGTCCGCAACGGGTGGATACATGGGGTTGTTGTACATGGCGGTTAGCTCTTTTAGGTAGTCCGTGCTTGCACTTTTGATGAGGGCATCGTATGTCATCTTGGTTCTTTCTATTTCCACATGGAAGTCTGGCTTTATACCCTCCTCGTAGAGGGTTCCTATGGAGCTTCCACAGGAAAATATTACCGCTCTGTGTTGGCTTTGTTTGATAAAGTCAAGGGCGTATTCAAGGGATGGACCTGCACCTATGACAAATGCTACTGCGTCTGAAGGCACTGTTTTTTTACCGTAAAAGAGCGGTAGCTCTCTCTTTATGTTCTCTATTGTGTACTCCAAAGACCACAGCTCGTCTTGGAAGAACCCCCAACCCATAGATATCTCTTGTATGCGATCGCTGAAGGCTTTGCCCACCTGCTCGTAAAAAGGACCAAAGAGGTGTATGAATACGGGGCTCCAGTAAAGGAGGGGAGTGTTGTAGAGGTATCCTATGCTGTAGACCATGTGCTTGGCAAGCTCTTCTGGGTCATCTCCTACAAAAAGCACTATGGCCCTTCCTTCGCAGGAGTAATGGGCTAAGAGCTTTTCCCAGTTTGCGGTGTAGAGGCTGGTTTTGAAGACCTCAGGGTCTTTTTCCACCACAAAGAGGTACTTTATGTCATAAGTATCTGTAAGAAGCTCCAAGTGGTATCCAAAACCTAACCCTACACTAAAGAGAGCTCCTATGTGCTGTCCATCTTTTAGCTCCTGTGATACCATATCTCTGAGCTTGTCTAGCTGTGGTTCTACCCCAAAAAGGTCAATAATTTTGCCCTTGTATTTATGGTCCAGTATCTTCTCAGGGTTTTCTCTGTTTGTAGAAGGTATCAGGTAAAAGCCTTCTTTCTGTTTTTTAAAGTTCTCAAGCTGTATCTGTGCTACGGCGCGTGGGTCTGCGTTATAGACCCTGCTTCCTTCCATCACTAAGTCTATCTCGCCGTTCTGTCCTACATATATACCGCACTTTATTTTTCCTTTCCTGTTTACTAAGTCCATCAGATGGGGTGCGTAGCGCTGTATAGCTATTAAGTTTTTATCTTTTCTTCTTCTCATAAGCTCTATCTGGAGCCGTTGGTCTTTTATCATGGCTTTAGTATTTTATCTCCTTTAGCCTTTCGATGCATCTTTCTACAAATTGTGTGTAAAGATTTAGTAGCTCTTTGCCCTTTTCTATAGCTTGGTTTTCCGGCATCCTGCACACTGCGGACAACAAAGAGTAAGAGAAGTTCAAAAAGGCTGGTCTGAAAAGGTTCATAAAGGGAGAGCCTGCATACCTCCACTGTTCCAAACCCACTTGAGAAACAAAGCGGTAAAAGTCATCGCTGTTTTTCACCTCAAAGCCTTTGAGAAACTCTAAGTAGGCTCGTGATTGGTCTAAGAGTTTTTTTATCTTCTGGTCTATGTTTATACCCTTTAGGTAATCCTTTGAGAAGTTAGAGTTAATAAGCTTTATAGCTTCAGTTTTTTTGAAGTTCCTGAGAGTTATCTCACCTACCTTTATGGGTATAGTCCCCTCTATCTTCGCACCGTCAGAAGTGTTGTAAACCTTAACACCTTTTGTCATTTTCAAAAGGTCCTGTATCATAGACCTCGCCCACAAAAGCAAACCGTTAGTGTACACCTTCCCTCCAAAGTTCCCCTCAAGCTCGTACTCCTGCACTTCCTTCTCCTTGTAAAACTCAGTGCCTTCTTTGAGCGCCACGTTCCCCCTCGCGTGGTGCTTCTTGGGGTCCTTATAACCCATGTCCGTGCCAAATAGGTATATCTCTTTGAATCCCATGTGTATTGCCAAAGATAACCCACCATTTACCACGGTAGGGTTAGAGTAGCCTATCCTTGGTATGTCAGGTGGAAAAAGACTACTTCCAGCGTCGTTGGGCTTTAGCCACATGAGGCTCTCTTTGAAAAGGTCCGCAACGGGTGGATACATGGGGTTGTTGTACATGGCGGTTAGCTCTTTTAGGTAGTCCGTGCTTGCACTTTTGATGAGGGCATCGTATGTCATCTTGGTTCTTTCTATTTCCACATGGAAGTCTGGCTTTATACCCTCCTCGTAGAGGGTTCCTATGGAGCTTCCACAGGAAAATATTACCGCTCTGTGTTGGTTTTGTTTGATGAAGTCAAGGGCGTATTCAAGGGATGGACCTGCACCTATGACAAATGCTACTGCGTCTGAAGGCACTGGTTTTTTGCCGTAAAAGAGCGGTAACTCTCTCTTTATGTTCTCTATTGTGTACTCCAAAGACCACAGCTCGTCTTGGAAGTAGCCAAACCCTGCTATGGGTGACTTGTTGGATTCCCAAAACTTTTTAGATCCTTCCAATAAGATATGATCGTACCTGTGAAGGTATATATGGAAGTGAGTAAGCAAAGCAGGGTTATAGTAAACTGCCAGGTGATCAAGAAGACCTGCAGCCAATAACTCTGGGTCTTTATGTAAGTAGAAACTTATTATCCTCTCTTTCCCATCGTATACGTTTAGGATCTTCTCCCAGTCAAGTGTGTATAAAGTAGGCTTTATAAGTTCCACATCTGTTTCTACAAGTATCAGCTGTTTTATATCGTAATGTTGAGTAAAAAAATCTATATGAAATCCAAGTCCCACACCAAAAACAAGTACAGTTCCTATGCTTTTCTGAGTCTTACAACTCTCTGACAAGTTTATTGATGTAAGACTCTGTTTTAGCTTTTGGGAAAACCAGCCATCTATGGTATCTTCAGGAAATTCGTACAAATGGAAAGGTGTGCTAAAGCTGTTAGGTTTTTGTAGGTATTCTTCAAACTGCCTTTTGGTATTTGTGTAAGCATCACCTCCATAGATGGGCTTTCCATTCACTAAAAGCTCCCACTTGCCTTTTTGATAAATTACCCTGCAGTCTACTTGACCTTTAAGGTTAAGAAAGTTATAAAAATGGGGTGAGACTTTTTGAAGGTATTCCAAATTTTTACGCTTTATGCCTTCTATATCATAATCAGAAGTCAAGAATTGTGTAATATTCATGGTTTTCTCCTCTCCCAAACCAACATTCTCTTAGCTCTCCGTTTGGATATATATAGCATCCTCCTTGAAAAGGAAGCTCTACGCTTTCTCCTATAGAAGACCTTATCGTCTTACCATCGCCTATAAGCTGTATGACCTTGTTTTTTTTCATTGACAAATTTAGATTTTTGAGTATGAAAGCTTTTAGCAGATCTTTTTCTCCAAACAGGTTTCTTTGAATTACAGGCAGAATTACCAAAGTTAATAATGCAGTTATGGTTATAACCAGTATAACCTCCAGCAAAGTAAAGCCTTTCATATAAAGTGTATTATAACTGAACTATTGTCAGGTTTCTTCACACATACCTATTAGAATACTCTGTATGAGTGATACACAGCTTATTAAGCGCATAGCCAAGGGGGACCAGGAAGCTCTTAGGGAGCTCATAAACATTTATAAAGCAAGGCTTTTTTACTACGCTTATGGAATTTTGAGGGATTACGAAGATGCGCAGGAGGCGGTATCGGAAACCTTCTTTCAGGTCTGGAGGTCTGCCAAGAACTTCAGGGGGGATTCTAAGGTGAGCACTTGGCTCTTTGGCATCACCAGAAATGTGATGAGAAACATGCTAAGAAAGAGGACAAAGGAAGTAAAGACTGTGGAGATTATGGAGCATGACGCAGTTTATGAGAATGACCCTTGGGAACCCGAAGATGTGGAGGTGCTAAAGAAGGCTTTAGAAAGGCTTTCACCCGCTCACAGGGAGGTTTTGCACCTTGCCTTCTACGAGGAGCTTTCTTACGAGGAGATATCCCAAGTACTGGGTGTGCCTGTGGGAACTGTAAAGACGCGCGTGTTTTACGCAAAGAAAAAACTTTTAGAACTTATAAAGGAGATCAGGGATGAAGAACTTAAAAAGAGCTTTTGAGGAGCTTTACAAAGATGTAGAACCACCCAGGGAGCTTGAGTATGCAACACTTTTGAAGATGGAGAGATATAAAAGGAAGAGGCTTTTTAGGATTTTGGCTTTAGAGTCTGTCTTTCTTTTCCTTCTTCTGTCTTTTTTTGTGTATGAAAAGCTAAAGCCTGCGGAATACACTACTATGGGTTTGCAAGGAGTTCAAGTTAAACTGATAAAAGATGTGAGTTTTTTAAAGGTTTCTCAGGACCTTGAAACCGCAAGCTTAAAAATAGAAGGTCCCTACGCGGATAGAGTCTTTTTACTCAAAGGAAGAGAGGAAGATGTGCAGAACTTTTTAAGAAGGGCGGACTACCTAAAGAGCCTTGATTGAATCATCTGAATATGTCCCTTTGAACTTCTTCTGCGGAGGGGATCACAGCAAGCTTTTTGACCTTTGATGCGTAATACATGACTGGGATAAGCACAAGCGTCAGTGTTGTGGAACCTATGGTGCCAAAGATGAGAGATATGGCAAGGCCGTTGAAGATGGGGTCAAAGAGTATCACAAAGGCACCTACTATGACTGCAATGGCGGTAAGTAGTATGGGGCGCGTCCTTATGACTCCCGCTTCGACTACTGCAAGATGTGGCGCTACACCGTCTCTTATTCTCTCTTCCGCAAAATCCACGAGAAGTATGGAATTTCTCACTATTATACCTGCAAGGGCTATAAAGCCTATCATGGAGGTGGCGGTAAAGAAAGCACCAAGCAGTAAGTGTCCGGGCACTATACCCACAAGGGTAAGAGGAATGGGTGCCATGATGATACCGGGGATCTTAAAGTCTTTGAACCATCCCAAAATAAGCACATACATCACAAAGAGGGCAACTCCAAAGGCAAGTCCCAGGTCCCTAAATACTTCTAATGTTATGTGCATCTCACCGTCCCACTTTACGTATATACCGTCCTCTATGAGGGGCAAAGACATCCAAAGCTCTTTTACACTACCGTAGGGGTTGGGAAGGTTCAAAATCTTGTTTCTTACATCAAGTATGCCATAAAAGGGTGCTTCCTCTCTTCCTGCCACATCACCTATCACATAGACCACCCTTCTGAGGTTTTTATGGTATATGGTTTTTGGCACCGTATCCTCTTTTATTTCAACTAATTCAGAAAGGGGCACAAGCCTGCCATCTCTTGTGGGTATCTTTAGGTTTTTGAGTATGTCCATAGTCCTGTAGCGCTCGTCAAACCTTATCACTATGGGCACGTGCTCCGTGTCTGTGTTTTGAAGTATTCCCACCTGATATCCACCTATAATGGCTTTTAGTGTGTAGACAAGCTCTTCTTTATTTAGACCTGCGAGCTTGAGTTTGTCTTCCTTGGCTACAAGCCTTATCATAGGTGCAGGGTCTTCTAAGTATATGCCTTGGTCTGTTATAGACGGGGTTTCTTTAAAGACTTTCAGGACCTCTCTTGCGAACTTTTCTTGCTCCTTTAGGTCTGGACCGTATATTTCAGCCACTATGGGTGAGAGCACTGGGGGACCAGGTGGCACTTCTACCACCGCCACATACTTAGCACCGTATTTTTGTGCTATCTCATGTACCGCTGGTCTTATTCTTTTTGCAAAGTCGTGAGACTGCTCAGACCTTTCGTGCTTGTTTATTAGGTTTACCTGCAAGTCCGCCATATTACTGCTCTGTCTTAGATAGTAGTGTCTTACAAGGCCGTTGAAGTTAAAGGGAGATGATGTACCCACATATATCTGGTAGTCTGTAACGATGCTCTGTTTTGATATGTAATCACCTATGGCTTTGGCAACCTCTAAGGTCTTCTCTAAGGGTGTGCCTTCCGGCATATCAAGGACTATCTGGAGTTCACTCTTGTTGTCGTAGGGTAGCATCTTGACTACTACAGCCTTGGTGATAAAGAGGCCAATAGACAGCATAAGCAAGGACAAGGTGAAGAGGTAAAAGGCGTACCTTTTGGGTTTGCTTGTGATCAAAGGCACCATGATCTTGGAGTAAACCTTCCAAAAGGTGGTTTGTCTTATGTCCACTTCTTGCTTTTGGTGTTCTTGATGGTGTTTTAAAAATCTGTAAGAAGCCCAAGGGGTTACTATAAAGGCAACCAGAAGGGAAAAGAACATGGCAACAGATGCGTTTATGGGTATGGGTCTCATGTAGGGTCCCATAAGACCGCTCACAAAAGCCATGGGCATAAGAGCGGATATGACAGTGAATGTAGCCAGTATGGTAGGGTTTCCTACCTCGTCGGTAGCTCTTACCACAGCCTCTCTTGGTGTTTTTGCAAGCTTTAGCTCAAACCATCTGTGTATGTTTTCTACAACTACTATGGCGTCATCTACGAGAATACCTATAGCGAATATGAGAGCAAATAGAGTTACCCTGTTGAGAGTAAAGCCATACATCTCGCTCAAAAACAGAGCTATGGCAAGGGTTATAGGCACCGCTATACCTACCACCAGAGCGTCTCTCACACCCAAAGCAACCGCTATAAGTAAGATCACAGAAAAAGTAGCAATAAAGAGGTGTTCTAGAAGTTCATCCGCCTTTTCCTTTGCGGTCTCACCGTAGTTTCTTGTGATGGTAATGTTTACATCTTTGGGTATGATCCTTCCCTTTAGGTGGTCAACAAGGTTCAAAACCTCTTCTGCTACATTTACCGCATTAGTACCCTTCCTTTTGGACACTGCTATAGTGACTGCAGGGTAGAGTTCTCCTTCCTTTGCGTCCTTTATGCCCTTCTCCCCTGCCTTGGGTCCAAATCCCATGAGCACATAGTCTTTTATCTCAGATGGACCATCCACTACCGTTGCCACATCTTTGAGATAAACAGGTTTGCCATTAACTACGCTTACAAGCAGGTTTTCCACATCTTCCTTTGACCTTAGGAACTCGCCCGTTCTTATCTTATAAACCTTTCCTGCCTGCAGTATGTTCCCGCTCACCTCTTGCGCGTTGGCAGTTTTTATCACCTGAGCTATGTATAAAGGTGAGACACCATAAGCTAACATTCTCGCAGGGTCAAGGATCACCCTTATTTCTCTTGGCTTTCCTCCCACCAAAAAGACATCCGCTACATTGCTTACCTTTTTTATCTCGTTCTCTACTGTTGACGCTATCCTTCTGAGACTGTACCAGTCGTAAGATTTTCCCCACAGGGTGAGGGTGAGTATGGGTACATCGTCTATGGACTTGGGTTTTATAAGAGGTGGGAGCACAACTCCGGGGGGTGCCAGGTCCATGGCGGACATCATCTTGGTGTTTAGGTCCACCAGAGCCTTCACTGGGTCTGTACCCACATAGAACCTTGCGGTGACTATGGCACCACCTTCTGAGGATGCAGAATATATGTACTCAATGTCTTTGAGCTCCCAAAGCTTTTTCTCAAGAGGTATAACTACCCTTCTTTCTACTTCTTCGGGAGATGCACCCGGATAGCTTATGAATATATCTATCATAGGCACCACTATCTGTGGCTCTTCCTCTTTTGGTGTGGTTATTACCGCAAAAAAGCCTAAGGCTAAGGAGACCAATATGAGTATGGGTGTTAGCTTGGAGTCTATAAAGTAGTTGGCAAGTCTTCCCGCAAGCCCGTACATCTTACCCTCCTACCTTACACCCATCGCAAGCTCTTTCTACACCTTCTATCACTATATCTTCGCCACCGCTTAAGCCAGACAAGACTTCCACCATATTTCCTCTTTTTTCGCCGAGCTTTACAAATCTGAGCTCTAAGGTTTTGTCCGGTTTTACCACCCACACTCCAGTAAAGTCAAACCTCCTCAATATAGCGCTTTCTGGCACAAGCACCGCGCTTAGTGATTCTGGCATTAGCAGTTTGGCATACATACCGCTCTTTAGGTTGTTATCGCTGAGTGTTAGCTTTACTCTAAAGGTCCTTGTTGCTGGATCAACAGAGGGAGAGACCTCAGAAACCCTGCCTTGTACAGTCTTGTTTAAGGCTTCCACATAGACGTCGTATGTGTCTCCAATGCGCACCCTTGACATGTACTTTTCTGGTAGATTAACTTCGAGTTTGTAAGGTGGTTTTTCTACTATTAGCAGTGGAGTGCCCGGAGTTGCAAGATCTCCTACATCCACTCTCTTTTGGGACACATACCCGTCAAAAGGAGCTCTTATAGTGGTGTACTCAAGAGCAGAAAGGACAGCTTTCTTCTGAAATTGTGCTGCACTTATACCTGCCTTTGCCTGTTCCAACTGAGCCTTTGCAGACTCATACTGTGCCTTTATTTGGTCAAACTCCTGTTGTGTTATAGCGTTTTCCTTAAGAAGGGATTGGTATCTTTCGTAAGTTTTTTTAACCGCTTCGTAATTGGCAAGCGCGGACCTATAGGCATACTCAGCCTGTTTTACCTGCTCACCTACCGCATTAGCCTGAGCCAGTATGTCAGAAGCATCTATGGTCAAAAGCACTTGTCCCCTTTTGACCATTTGTCCTTCTTTGACCCTTACGCTCGTTATCCTTCCTGCCACTCTTGTGGATATCTCTGCGGTATTGTCTGCAACCACATTACCCACATAACCCACAAAAACTTCCTGCACTTTTTCCGCTTTGCCTATTTTTAAACCGCTTATTAGCTTTTGCTCCCTTTCTACTTGCCCACTTTTCTCCTTGTGAGTAAAGACCCCCGCAAGCCACAGCACTACCAAGGATATGACCACCAAAAAGCCTATATATTTGAGATACCTTCTCATCTTTCTACCTCCCTTATGAGCCCTGCAGAGTAAAGCAAGTTGGCGTAAGCTTTCTGACAGTTATTCAGTGCCTGAAGCTTTTCAAATCTTGCTCTGTCAAGTTCTGTTTGTGCATCTAAGAGATCCACAATACGAGCAAGCCCTGTTTTGTATCTTAGTTCCATGGTTCTGACCACCTCTTGGCTCTGTTTTATCCTCTCCTCTGCGGATCTCAGAGAGTAGAGAGCATTCTGGTAGTCAGCGTAAGCTTTATCTATTTCAAAAAACACAGATGCCTTTAAAAGTTTGAGTCTTTCCTCTAAGGCTCTTTTCGTCTCAAGGTATGACTGAGCTCTCCTGAGTGTGGAAAGGCCCGTGTCAAAACTCCAAGAAATACCAGCACCCACCATATAACCACTACCGTCAGAGCCAAAAGGTGCACTCTTGCTGTAAAGAGAGTAAGAACCAAAGGCATAAACTTGAGGTAAGTTGTCAGAAAGAACTACTCCATACATACCTTCTAAGACTTTTATCCTTTCCTGCAGAGCCTTTATGTCCTGCCTTCTTTCAAGAGCCATATCTTTTAACTTTTCCACACTGACAGCAGGGCAGGTCTCCACACTGACTACATCAAAATCACCAAGTTCTGTGTTAGTTATGAGCTCAATGGCTTTTTTGGACACACGGTAGTTGTTTTCAGAAGCTTTTAGGTTTTCTTCCGCCTTTGAGAGGTAAACCCTTGCCCTTAGAACATCAGACAACAGAGCTGTTCCTACTTTGTACATGCTCTCTGCAAGCCTTACATGTTCCTGAGCGTCTTTTAGTACCTGATGGCTTACCTCTACAGAGTTCTTTGCCAAAACTGCATCCATGTAAGCGTGATAAACCTTCAGGACTACCTCATCCTTCTTCCTCTCATAATCTTCCTTTACAGCGGAAAGGTTATGAAAGGCGGTCTTTTCCATAGCCTGAATCTTTCCACCGAGCCACAGGGGTACCTCTATGCTGAGCTTGGTTTCAAAGTTGTTTATGGCTGGTGGGTTGTTAAGCTTGGAAGGTTGGAAATCTTCTATTCCAAAGCGCTCTTGGTTTAACTTACTCATAAAAGCATAAACAGGTATGTCAGTTCTTGTAAAGATCTCTTCTAACTTTATCTTAGGAAAGTAGCTACCTTTGACCGATTTGAGTTCTAATTCCTTTGCCTTTATATCGCTTTTAAAGGCTCTTATTTCAAGGTTGTTTTCCAAAGCTATACTAATGGCAGACTCAAGGGTCAGCTCCTTTGCAAAAGCTCCGCCTATTAAGGCAAGCATTAGAAGAAGGACTTTCATTAGGAATTCATTATATTCTAATCTTCTTAATCCGTCAACCATCGCAAAAACTCCTCCATCTTCATACCTCTTGAACCTTTTATAAGCAAAACAGTTCCCTCCTTTAGCTTACTTTTTAAGTATTTTATGATATCTTCCTTTGAAAAGCTATGATAACAGTTTTTGCCATATTGCAGGCACTCTTGGTAGGCAAAAAGCATTTCATTTCCGTAAAACAGGCACTCATCTATGTTCAACTCAGCACACCACCTTCCTACCTCTGCGTGATGCTTTTTAGAGAACTCACCCAACTCCAACATATCTCCCAAGAGCGCTATTTTGTAGCCTTGGAACATGGATAAGGACTCAAGAGCCTTTCTGACAGATAGGGGATTTGCGTTGTATGTGTCATCTATGATGAGAAGCCCATCCTTTTTTATGAGGTTAAAGCGTTGCTCTACAGGTTTAAACTCTGCCAGGTGTGAGGATAGCTCCTTCCAGTCGTATCCTAAGGCTTTCAAAACACCAATAGTGCAGAGGGCATTTTCCATCAAAGCAAGGCTTGGAACAGAAAGCTCAATCTTGATCCCTTCTACACTAAAGCTTATTTTTTCCTCTGTGAGATAAATATCCTTTGCCTGTATGTCTCCTCCTTCTCCAAAGGTTATTACCTTTGTAAGTTGGTAGCAGTGTTGCACATACTTGGGGATCACAGCCCAATCCTCTTGGGTCATACCTTCAAAAACCTCACCGTTGCCCAAGATCACATCGTCCAAACAGCCAAAAGTCTCAAGGTGCTCTTCACCTATTGCGGTTATGACCCTTACATGAGGCTTTACCAACTCTACAAGGTTTTTGACATCACCCTTTTGGCTTGCTCCCATCTCTATAACCCAAAAATGGCAGTCCTCTTGGAAGTTTGCCATAGATAGAGGAACACCTACCTGAGAGTTATAATTCTTAGGCGTTTTGCACACTTTACCCTTTTTAGAAAGCACAAAGGCTACCATCTCCTTTGTGGTAGTCTTACCAGCAGAACCTACTACTCCTATAACTTTGCCTTTAAAATGCTTCCTTTTGTATTCCGCTATTTTTCTAAGAGCAAGGAAGGTATCCTCTACAAGCACAGTGAACTTCCCTTTAGGAACATCTATCTCTTTGCAAGTTATTACACCCACCGCCCCTTTTGAAAAGGCATGGTGTATAAAGTCATGGCCATCATGTTTGCTTCCTCGCAAAGCAACAAAAACCTCACCCTCTTTTATTTCTCTACTGTCTGTACAAAAGCCCACAAAAGCCCTATCTTCTCCGTAGAGTTTTCCACCACACACATAGGCAAGCTCTTTTGCGGTCAAAGGCTTCATATATGAGTAATATAACTTTAAAGCTAACCGCGTAGGTGTTATTATTTAAAGAATGAAGTTTTTTGAAAAGATCTTTCAGGTGAAAAAGGATAAGAAGGAAACAGATATTAGAATAAAACTGCCCGATAAAGAGCTCGTACTTTCCAGAGATGACCTTTTGGAGAGAGATGCGGATGCACGCGTAGAGGAGTTTTGGATAGAGACTATAGGTGTGTCAGAAGATGGCTACTGGGTTCTTGTAGGCAGAAGGCATGGCATAATACAGTTTTATGACTGGAAAGGCAAGCTACACAGACTGCCAGCAAGACCTCCCGCACAGGTAATTACAGATATAGTTTTTAAAGGTAATTACCTGGCACTTCTTACACCTCCCTATCTGCTCATATACTACATGACAGACAAAAGGAAGCCAGAAACTTGGAAAAGCATAAAGCTCTCTCAGGAAGGCATAAGACCTTCTTCTGGACTTGACATCAGAAGAAACCTCTTAGCCTTTGGTGTTGTTGGTGAGAGAATATACACCATAGAGCTTACAGGGGACATGAGTTTAGAAACTATAGAATTTGCCGGCACATTCAGTTATAGCTCTGCTAATATAGGACAGCTTGAGGTTATAAAGATACTAGAAGATGGTAGATTTCTGTTATCTGGAAGTTCTGCCTTAGCTCTGTACGACAAAGGTGGCAATCTTCTAAAGGTCTTACCCTATTCCGCAAAAAAAGCCCTGTGTCTCAAAGGCAGTACAGCCATCATAGGATACGAAAATAGCATTATTTTTTATGACCTTACGGAGTATAAGGAAAAAGAAAAAGTGGAAGTTCCTCTAAAACCTTCCCAGTTGGACCTTTCTCCTGACGGAAGGTTTTTGTTCATAGCAGATGCGGAAGAAAACAAGCTTGGCATACTTGATACTGATACATTCTCTTATCTTCAAACCGTTGAGGGTTTTGGCTACTCTGTTGTAAGGGTCAGTCCCGATGGAAGCATATACACCTGCGCTTATCAAGATGACGGAGAAAAGAGGTTTTATTACCTTGTTAAGCTATCTTCTAACCTTTCGGACTTTTACTACACTGAGGACAGGAAAAAACAGATCATAAAAAATGCGGAGAGCTCTTACAAAAACCTTCAGAAAAGGTTAGCTTCTTTGAGCAACGAGGATGGTATAGAAAATCTCAAAGAGTATAAGGAACTTCTGTCCTTTGATGCACCCATAAGAGAGGTAAGGGAGATAATAAACAGGGCAGAAGAAGACATAAAAAGGGCAAAGGTAAATCTTTTTATAAAAACCTTAAAAGAAAAGCTCTCAAAGGGAGAGTTGGAAGAGAAAGACCTCAAAGATACGGAAGAGTGGATAAAGAATTACGAAGGAGAAGAAAGACAAAAGCTCGAAGCCCTAAAACAAGAAATACTGGAACATTTCAACAGAACGGTAAGAGATCATCTTAAAGAGGTATCCTCTGCCCTAAAGGATGTTGAAATTACGGATTTGGCTTTTGCGGAAGGCATACCGCAAGTAAAGAAAGCCAGAGAGTACTTTTTGCGCCTACCAAGGGACATACAAAGACAGGCACAGGAAGAGCTCACCAAGATCCTTCAGGAAAGTGTCCTAAAAAGCAGGCTTTTGAGATATAGGTTAAGAGTAGAGGATCAGTATGTATTTTTCGGTAGTGAAAAGATAGAAAAATTCACAGGAGAAAGAAGAAAGCTACCTTGGAAAATCCAGGCAGAAGAAAAGTACTATTCAGAGGGACAGGCTTATGTAAGAATAGTTTTTGAAAGATCAGACGGGATAGTGAGAGAGCCCAAGAGGTATTCCAACATAATAAGAGCGGAAGAACTCAAGCATCCACCAGCATGGGTGAGGTCTTACCTAAGACACCTAAACGGACTTTTCTCCTATCAGGAGTATAGATTGCCCCTCTTTGTGGCATATGAGGAAACACCTTGGTTTGTCCAAAACCTTGAGAAGTTTACTGCTCTTGTAAAAGAACAGCTCAAATATCAAGAAGGTATCTTGATATTAGAGGGAGATGCTGGTGTAGGAAAGAACTTTCTCGTAGAGGTTTTTTCTGCGCTTACGGGCAGACCTCTATACATAATTCCCTGCAACTCCAAGATGGAACGAGAAGACATAACCTTTATGTACGAGTTTGATCCCAAAAGAGGAACTAAAAAGGTTTATTCAGACCTTGTGAAGGCTCTACAAACACCCGGTGCAGTCATTTACTTTGACGAAATAAACACTCTTCCTGCGTCTCTTGTAAAGATGTTTAATCCTCTGTTTGACTACAGGAGGTACATGGTGCTCTCATCTGGAGAAGTAATAAAAGCAAGGCACGATGTTTTACTTATAGGTGGCATGAACCCTCAAAATTACTTAGGAGTTTCTGAGCTACCTCAGGATATAAAGTCCAGGGCTGATGTGCTTTACATAGACTATCCTCCTTTTGAAGGAGAAGGAGGTTTCTACTATCCAGACGAAGCTCTGATACTAAAGGATCACGTGGAGGGTCTACAAAGTTTATCCACTGAGGAATTTACTTACCTTTGGTACTATGTAGTGAATGCTGTAAAAACGGAGCTTGGAGAAAAAGTCCTGAGTCCAGATAGGGAAGAAAAGGTGCGCATGCTTTTTGAGCTTCTCAGCATAGCCAATGCCATAAGGAACGCTTATAGAGCCTATCAAACACAAAAGTCTGAAGAGCCTGTAGAGTTCGTTTTTTCCATCAGGGATACCATAAGGTGTGCAAGAAGGATTGAAAGATACAAAAGTGCCAAAAAAGCGGTCCTGGAAACCATACTTCCCAAGGTTAGCTCTCCCCTTGAAAGGGAAATCATAAAGGACATAGTGGACAGAACAGTCAGCAGTGTTTGAGTGCTTCTCTAAGTTGGGAGAAAAAGAATTCAAGATCACTCTGGGAATACCTTAAGCTCACCGTAAGCCTGAGCCGTGCCTTACCTAAGGGAACTGTGGGATACCTGATAGCCTGAAGGAGTATGCCCCTTTCAAGAAGGTAATCTCTTAACTTTACAGCCCTTTTCTCATCATAAACCATCAGAGGTATTATGGGAGTGTGGTGAAAGCTCACTTCTAAGCCTACTTCCTTTAGGTTTTCAAATATAAGTTGCGCAAAATTTCTAAGGTGTCTTACCCTTTGGGGTTCTTTTTGTATAATCTCTATAGATTTTTCTGCGCCTGCGCACAAGCAAGGAGGCAGGGAAGTGGAGAATATGAGACTTCTTGCCTTGTTTATCAGGTACTCACAGAGCACCTCAGAACCACACACAAAGGCACCGTAAGAACCAAGCGCCTTTGAAAGGGTGCCCATGATAATCATAAACTCTTCCCAGCTTTCGGAAAATTCTTCCAAGCCCCCTCTTCCTGTAGCTCCCAAAACACCAGTGGCATGAGCTTCATCAAGATAGAGCATACACTCATAGTCCTTTGCCATTTTTTTGAGAAGCCTTATATCAGCAACATCTCCATCCATACTAAAGACGGTATCGCTCACTATAAGACACTTATGAAAATTGCCTCTGTTTACTCTAAGTAAATTCTCCAAATGCTCGTAATCCCTATGTTTGAATATGAGAACCTTGGCTTTTGAAAGCCTGCAAGCATCTATAAGACTGGCATGGTTTAGCTCATCACTTAGGATAAGATCACCTTCTCCTGCCAAAGATGGAATCACACCCAAATTGGCAAGGTATCCAGAGCCAAAAAGCACACACTTGGGAACTTTTTTAAACTCTGCGAGCTTTTCTTCCAGACGCAGATGGTATTTAGTGTAGCCAGAGACAAGCTGAGACGCTCCAGAGCCTACTCCATACTCTTTTAGAACTTGTGCTACCGCTGATATCACTTGGGGGTGATCTCTCAGAGCCAAATAGTCGTTGGAACAAAGGTCCAAAAGTCCCTCTTTTAACTTTCTTACTCTGTAAAGGTGGGTGTGTTTTATCTTCTCAAGCTCTTGTTTTATCCAATCCATAAATTAGTTTATAAGTTTGTTAAGATCCTCCTCCGTAGGCACGCCAGATTGCATCTTCCCGTTCATTCCTATAAAAGTGGGTGTTCCGTTTACTCCAAGCTGGCTCAAGAATTGGAGGTTTTCACTGACCTTCTTTTTGCCATCCTCACACTGGTTTTTTGAATCATAGCCTTTTACAAGCTCGTTCCAACCCTTCTTATCACAAACAAGAGCGACAGACTTTCCAAAAGCGTCTGGATGTATGGGAAGAGGAAACAGGATCACTTTTACCTGCACATTGTTCTTCTTTGCCCACTCCTCTATGATGGGTTCACTCTTCTTACAGAAGGGACAGTCTGGGTCTGTTATGTAGTATATGAACTTACTGCCCTGTCCGTAGGTAAAGTTTACATGTTTTTCAAGCTCTTTGAGTAAGTCATTGGAGACCTTCATAAACTCCTGCTGTCTTTCTCTTGTAATATTCTTCTTGTCTTTAATACTTATGAGATTTCCCGCTATGACATATTGAGCGTTGCTGTCTGTGTAAAACACTATAGGTTGAGCACCAACCTTTACCACCACCTCACAAAGACCACTTATATTACTCACGTTTGAGACGGATTCAACAGTAAAGTCCTGAGGTATGAGATCCTTTACCGCATTTTTCACTGTGTCTTTGCTGGGGCACTTTGCAGACCCTGTGCCACACCCTTGTGCAGACATAACCGCTAACACACCCAGCGCTAAAAAGCCAAATTTTTTTATCATACTGTTTGTTCCTCCTTGTGTAAAATTATAACAGGTAATATAATAAATAACAGGAGGGAAAAACATGATAGAAGTAAAGCCTGTAGAACAAGATCTGGAAGCTCTCGTGTCAAGGGTCTTTCTGAAAGCCATTGACCTGCTTGGTGGTTTTTCAAAGCTCGTGGAATACAGAACACTCACATGGCTACCATCGTTGGTCAGAGCGTCTTATGCGGTAGTGCTAAGAGAAGAATACCTAAAGACAGAGCAGGAGATAGCACAGATAGTTGGACTAACAGGGCAGACAGTGAGGAACATACTAAGAGCGGACCCTACTATCACCATGGAAAAGATAAAAAGACTTGAGGAGCTTGTTCAAGAGGAAAAAAAGGAGATGAAAGTGCATACAGCTGGAGGGCTTGCCAAGTTAGCCTACAAGCTTATAAAGGAGGGTCAAGAAGAGTCCAAGATCTTTATGGATTACTGTGAAAGAGTAGCTCACGCTCTTGACATACCGTGGGCTTACATGACACTAAGAAGACTAAAGGGTGTGGACTTTCCCATAAACTCACCTGAAGGAATAAAGGAAAAACTTTCTGGCGTATTCATAAAGGGAAGACCTGCAGAAGAGGTAATCTCTCAGATAGAGTATCCCATTAAGAATCCTGCAGAGCTTCTCCACAAGATAAAGGAGAATCTGAAGATGCACGGTATTGAATGAAATATGTAGGGTATTTCCTGCTTTTACTTTTGCTAATTTACTTTTCTTTGGTAAAGCCTTACCTTTTACTAAAGGGTGTGCATGTAGAAACAAAAGGCTTGCATTGGGACATTAAAAAAAGGAGTTTTGTTATTGACAGTTTTTTAATCTACATACCAAAGGTGCACAACAGTTCTATTTTTGTGTATATAGGATCATTGAATTTAAATCCACAAGAAGTCCGTGTAGGTGAAGTAAGCGTGATTGAGGTAAGCAAAGAGATTTCAAAAGAGCCTTTTGATTACGATTTTACTAACTTGGTAAAGCTTGCTGAGAGAGTAAACCTTCGTGTTGGGAAGGTTTATGTTTCCATAAACTCCCTTCCTTATAATGAAAGCGTTACTGTGTTCGTGAAAGATGCAGAGCTAAAAAATGCTGTTTTAAGGTCCTACGGAGGGGCAAAAGCTGTTTATATGGAAGGATCGCATTATCACGAGCTTTATGTATTTTTGAAAGAGGCTCACGCGAAGGACGGGATTTTCTACATAGATCAAGCTCATGTTTTGAGCTCTTCTTACGCTTTTAGCCTTAGTGCGCAGTGGAAGGGCAAAAAAGGGTACTTTAACGCTACTGGCTACATAAAAGGCTATGAGGGTAAGGACTTGATACTTCCTGATCTTCAGGTGTTCGCATCTGGAAATTTAAACTACGTTTCTATCAATACAAACTTTACCGCAAGTGCTCCTTACCTTCTGGTTAAAGGCAGGAGTTTGGGTAAACTCTTTGGATCAGGTGTCTTCACTCAGACTTTTAAAGAAAGCAAAAAACTCAAAGGTCATTTTACAGCAGGAGAAACCTACGTGAGTTTTAACTACACCATGTATCCAGAAAAGATTCTTCAAGTGAGATTTACCAACTTTCCCTTGGACAATAACATGCTAAAAACTCAGATCCCCCTTAGCTCAAATCTGTCAGGTTTTGCAGTGGTTTACCCAAACAAAAAGAGTCTTTCTCTTAGGGGTTTTTCTGACGACCTTTTTTTTATTGATAGAAACTTTAAGGGTTTCCACATAGACCTCTCCCTTGATTACAACAAACAGGTAGGCAAGGTAGAGCTTTCCGTTAGCTACCCTACAAGGATAAGCATCTTTGGTTCTTTTGCAGGAAAAGATTTTGATGGAAACATACAAACTTACATGTTTCCTTACTCTTATGGAAGTTTTTCCACTTACTTAAACTATGCAGGAAGCTTAAGGTATGTTAGAGGTTTTTTTTACAGCTCGGGTGTTGGAAAGCTTATAAGTCCCGTATACAAGAGTACACCTTTAGGGGATTTATCCTTTAACTTGAACTTAGGCGGTAATGACTACCGCATTGAGTTTTTTTCAAAAGGTTTGAAAGGAGAGGGAGAGGGATCCATCAAGGATAAAAGTTTTACGGGCACCTTATCTTTCAACGGGTACTCTGTAAGTTATGCTGGTGCTTTTGGAGAGGACATAGAAGGTGAGATGCGGATTAAAGCTTTACCTTCTAACCTTTTAATAACAGGGCATTTGCAAGGAAGTGTAAGAAAAGAAGACTTAATTGCTCATGTAAAAGTGCGGTTTGACCTTCTCAAAAGGGACACATGGAATGGTCAGTTTTCTGTTAACTTTGAAGACATAAAGAAAGGTCAGCTTTACATACCCAGCGGAGATATAAAGGGCTATGTGGAAGGAAATTTGCTTAAAGCAGAATACTCTTTCAAGTATGCAAAAGGCACTTTAAAGTATTACTTAGTGGACGGATCTTTGAGTTCTTTGGGAAGATTGACCTTTCAGAAGGGAGACTTTTCCTTGATGGGAAATTACCATCTTGCCAAGAGAGCAGACAACTTGGTCTTGGGTCTGACAGGTCAGGGCACCTACAAAACCTATATTTTTCCTGTCCATCTTAGCTTTGAAAAGTCTCAAGAAGAGCTAAAGGGAGAGCTCAAAGGCTTTTCTTTGAAGATAGGGCTTTTTAATGTAAGCTTTTCAGATAGTCTTCTAAAGGGTTCAGAAGACAGAGGAATTTTGAAATTGGGAGGACTGTCTGTAAGGGTTAATTCTGAAAAAATCATAACTTTTCAAAGCTCCGAAGGGCAAGTGGATATAAAGAACAGAAGCGTAGTTATACCCAATATAAACATTGACGGAGCACTCAGAGGCGTGATAAGTTTATCTTACCAAAAGGGTGAATTAAAAGTATCTTCGCACGGGGATATAGACTTAGACCGAATTTCTGGACTTGTAAAGAGCAGATTACTTGCATATGCAAAAGGAAGGCTCAGCTACACCTTTGAGAAAAGCACAGATAGCCTATTGGTAAAGGTTTTTTCCCAAGAAGATGTGGAGCTGCGTTCTCGTTTTTTAGCCTTACCTTTGAAAGGTCAGATGTATGCTACATATGACAACAAAGTAGGAAAGGGTTTTGCCCACTTTAAGGGTGATGGAGGGGATATAAAGCTCACCCTTTTTGGTGATGGCAAGTTGCTAAGCGTTGGCTTTAGCACACAGCAGATACCTGTACTATATAGGTCAGAAAACGTGAGATTCAACGGCTTTACAAGGGCTGAGGGGAACATAACTACCAATTATAGGAGTGTGAACATAAAGGCTAATGTGGACATATGGGGAAATCTTAACATAAAAAAGCTTGAAAGTAAGGAGCAGGACAAACCCCAAGCCTACAAACTCATTACTTTAGACATAAAGCTTTCTACTCCTGAGCCTTTGAAGGTCCATCTTCCAGAAGGATACTTATACACTTACGCAGAGGGCAACTTAGGAGGAAACCTTTACGAGCCTGATTACCATATAAAACTCAACCTAATGGGTGGCAGCTTAGTGTACTTTAACAAAGAGTTTAACCTAAGAGAAGGAAGTGTATTATTAAGCCCTAAAGAAAATAGCCTGAATGTCACCCTGCTATCACCAACACCTGATTACAACATTATTATAGACATAAAAGGAGATATCAACAATCCCAAAGCCTTTGTAAGGTCTGAACCTCCAAGGGATACCAAAGAGGTGCTTACGAGCTTAATACTCGGTGGTGGAGTAGGTGAAGGCTTATTTTCCCTTTCTTCTGCTTTGATAGCAAGGTTTCCTGAGTTTAGTAAACTTTTAGAGGGTGTAAGGAGTGCAGTAGGAACTGATGTTAAAATAAACATCTCACCCACTACCAGTTCCACAGGTGAGGCTGCTATAAGCACGAAGGTTTCAAAGGATATTACCAACAGACTGAACATAGAATATCAGCAAAGTACCATAAAAGACCCAAAAGAAACTTACGGGAGTGCAAATCTGCGGATAACTCCTAACACATCTACAGGAGTAAGGATTTACTCTAACAATGCGCAAGAATACAAAATAAGGTTCAGAAAGAAGTTTGATTTTTGAGTGCCTTTATACCTCTAAAACCATAGTCTATCCAAGACAGGAACACAAAAAGAAGACAAACCTCCGAAAGGAAAAGGTTAAAAGTATTAGACTCGTAAAGTATACACAATAAAACACTCAAAGATAAAGCTAAGGTGGTCATCTTTCCAATAGGGCTTGGAGAAGGTACGCTTTTGAATCTTAACCAAAGCACTAAAGCACCAAAAATTATGAAAAAGTCCCGAGCAAGCAAGCTAAGGAACACAAAAGGATTTAGTCTTTTAAGTTCAAAACTGCACAAGTAAAAGGCTGTGAGCAAAAAAACTTTGTCTGCGAGCGGATCTAAGACCTTTCCTACTTTTGTCTCTACATGCCATCTTCTCGCCAAAAAACCATCCAAGGCGTCAGTCAAAGCTAAGGAAAAGAAAAACAGAGGAAGATATTTGTAGTCTATGTGAAGCATGATAGGTGCAAGCACAAGTCGCAGTAGGGATATAAGGTTAGGAAGATTACTTATCATTTATAAAGGAGTTTTTTAAGTACAGAAAACCTATGATCCCCTTTTGTCTCTTCCTCTACTGGGATACCTCTACACTCAGGGTCGCACAGAGGCTTTATGGGTATACTTAGTATAATCTGCTCTCTTACTAGGTCTACAAGATTAAAGTTCTCCTCATCTTCAAAAAAAGAGACTTCAAGATCCTTAGGTTTTATTTGGATCACATCCCTCGTAGGGTAAGGTTCAATTTTTATGTTTTCGGAAATGTTCATGTCTTTGTTAAACACAGACAGACACCTGCTACATTCAAGGGTTATACTTCCTTCTATATTCATATGCACTCTGTATCCACCCTTTTCTTTTGTGATTTCTACAAACACATCTATAGGTTCTATCAGCTCTCCCATATCTGCAGGCAGACGCACCTCCTTAGGAGACAACCTGTAAAAACCTGTAAATTTGCTTCTCCTTTTGAATATCTCTTTGAGGTTCAATACAACCATAATAGTTTAAAATACTTCTGCGGGAGAAAAATTTCAAGGAGGTTCTTTGATGAATGTAGTGGCTATAGGTGGAGGTACTGGACTTTCCAGTCTTCTGAGGGGGCTCAAAAAGGAGGTGGGGGAAAGGATAAAAAATCTGTCCGCTATAGTTACCGTTGCAGATAGTGGCGGAAGTACAGGAAGACTCAGAAAGGCTTACCATCTGCCGGCACCTGGGGACATAAGAAACTGTATAACTGCACTATCAGAAAGCGAGGAAGTTATGCAACAGCTCTTTCAATATAGGTTTAAAGGGGAAGAGTTAGAAGGACACGCTTTTGGAAACTTATTTTTGGTAGCTCTATCTGACATTACAGGTAGCTTTATGACTGCTATAAAGATAGCCTCTCAGATCCTAAGAACCAAGGGAGACATTATCCCAGCAACCCTTGATAACATACATCTGTGCGCAGAGTTTTCTGATGGAAAGATAGTGGTAGGTGAGGAAGAGATAACCAACTACGGTAAAGAGAAAAAAGCGAGAATTAAGAAGATATGGATAGAACCGGAGAATACCCTTACACCCATAGAAGCAATAGGTAGGATAGAGTCTGCGGACATGATAGTTTTTGGTCCTGGAAGTCTTTATACGAGCATAATACCTAATCTTCTGATAAAAGATATAAGACAGGCTGTTGAAAGATCAAACGCTTTAAAAGTTTTTGTAGTCAACGCCATGACACAACCTGGGGAAACGGATGGCTTTACCGCTTATGACCATCTTGCAACTTTTCTGGAACACTCTGGCATAAAAAAAGTGGATACGGTCATAGTAAACACCAAGATGCCGTCAAATTCTATACTTAAAAGATATTTAGAAGAAGGACAAGAACCAGTAATTCCCGATATAGCAAAAATAGCTAAAGAAGGCTTTAATGTTTTTGCAGAGGACCTCATAGGTGATAAAGAGGATTTTGTAAGGCATGACCCAGACAGGTTGGCGGACCTTCTTATGAGAGTATATTACAACTATGCGCTTCTTTCTTAATTTTGATACATCAAAACTACCTGAGGAGAGCGTAGATGTTTTAGTATGTGGTAGTGGGATCGCTGGGCTTACTACGGCCATAACCTTGACAGAGCTGGGGATAAAACCTGTTATCCTTACAAGAGGTAGGGGAAACACTTACTACTCTCAAGGTGGAATAGCGGCTTGTGTGCATCCCCAGGATAGTCCCTTTTTGCATTTTATAGATACTCAAAGAGCGGGCAGAGGTTTATGTGATGAAAAAGCTCTTTCCGTGCTTGTTGATGAAGGTATTCAGAGAATATGCGATTTAGAAAGGTGGGGGGTAAGTTTTGACGCGGATACAACCGTAGAAGGTGGACATTCCTTTCCGAGAGTGCTAAAAGTAAGAGACTACACGGGAAGAGCCATATACTCAGCCCTTTACAAAAAAGTGGAAACCTTAGGCATTAGGGTAATTACCGGTGAATTACAAGAGATCATTGCAGAAGATAAAGTGCAAGGTGTTCTTTATTATCATGATGGTTTGAAATTTTTAAGAGTAAAAGCTTTGGTACTTGCTACTGGAGGAGCATCAAGCATGTTCCTTTACACATCAAACCCTGTAAAAGTCAGAGGGGACGCCATAGGTATAGCCATAAGGTGTGGCATAAACATTAAAAACCCAGAGTTCGTCCAGTTTCATCCTACTGTTGTAGAAGGAACTAACCTGCTTATATCAGAAGCTGTAAGGGGAGAAGGTGCTTTGCTAATAGATGATAAAGGAGAGAGGTTTATAAACGAACTTGAACCAAGAGATGTAGTAGCAAGAGCCATATACAAGAAGCTAAAAGAAGGGAGGAAAGTTTTTTTAGATGCCAGACACATGGGGGAAAAGTTTTACCATAGGTTTCCTACTATAACGGACTTTTTAAAGGAGAGAGGGCTTGATCCAACAAAAGACCTTATCCCTGTAGTTCCCGCAGCGCACTACTTTATAGGTGGTATAGAGGTAGACCTTTACGGAAGGACATCTATTGCGGGAGTTTATGCAATTGGGGAGTGTGCATGCACAGGAGTTCACGGAGCTAACAGGTTAGCATCCAATTCGCTACTGGAAGGTGTAGTTTTTGGTTATAGAACCGCCTACAGAATTTACCACGATATGAAATTCCTTTCTTTTAGCAGATCCCACTTTAGAAGTGAGCGAAAAGTTTCTCAAAGACCTTCCTACCAATTTTTTGACCTCAGAAAACTCATGTGGGACGCCTGCGGTTTAGAAAGGGAAGAGGAGGAGTTATCCCAAGCTATAAAAACATTAACAGAATGGCTAAAAGGCTATCAAAACTGGGATGATACTATAGAAAACAGAGAGCTTTTTGACATAAGCCTTGTTGCCCTTTCCACTCTCAAAGGTGCTCTCAGAAGAAGGGAAAGCAGAGGTGTGCATTTTAGAAGAGACTATCCTTACGAGAGGGAAGAGCTAAGAAAGGATAGCATAATAGGAATTGAAGAATTACTTGAACTCTAACTTCTGCACAGGTGATATGTACACAACACAATCATTACTCAACAAACTTTCAAGTTGGGAATGTGTAAGAGTTAAAACCATCACCTTCCCTTGAATCACTTTTACCTTATACCTCTTTTTTATTTCATCTTGACAGTCTGCATCTTGCAAAAGCACCTTAAAGTCTCTTTCACCTTGATAGCCCTCCGAGTATAGAACTCTTGCCTTTGGATCAAGCTTTTTAGTCATGCTTGCACACGCAAATAATAAAAGGACAATAACCAACAAATACCTCACATGAGTTATTATAATATAAAGTTGTGAAAGTGCTTCTTGTGGAAGATGACAAACTTCTGGGGGAGTCGCTTAAAGTATACCTTCAAGAGCATGGAATCCAAGTGGATCACATCTACGATCCAAGGGAAGTTTTTGGATTGCTGGAGTTTTCCATTTACGATGTGATAGTTTTAGATCTTATAATGCCTCACATACCAGGGGAAAAGCTTCTAAGGGATCTAAGAACAGTAGATAAGAAAACACCCATACTAGTCCTTACCGCAAAGAGCCGTATAGAGGATAAGGAGAACTGTTTTAACGCAGGAGCAGATGACTACATAGTAAAACCTTTTGAACCAAAGGAACTTCTCTTGCGACTGAAGGCTCTCTACAAAAGGAAGGTTGGGAATACCCTTTTGAGAATAGGCTCAGTTGATGTAGATTTTGAGAAGGAAAAAGTGTGGGTAAGCGGTAAACCAATAAACTTATCAAAGAAGGACTGGCTACTTTTCAAGTTTCTCGTAGAGAATAGGGGTAGGTTTGTATCCTCTGAGGAGATACTTAACTATGTATGGGGAGGACAAGCTGTAGGTGATGAGGTGGTAAGGGCTCACATAAAAAATCTCAGAAAATTACTGCCAGAAGGTTTTATCATCTCCATGAAGGGAAGGGGATACAAGGTTGAAGCTTGAAAACCTTAAATTTTTGTTTTACTTTGCTCTTACCATCACTGTAGCTCTTGCCATCTTGAACATCCTCCTGTTTTATAAGCTAAAAGGGTTCGTAGAGCTAAGCATTTATCAACAAGCCTACACTCATTACATGGCTTACCTGCTATCTGAAAGAACATACAGAGGCGATGAGAACTTTTGGGTAGGTGAAAAATACAAAGAAAAAACCTTAAGCTACGCCTTCAAGGACCCTGCTAACCCTGATGGGTACATATACGTGAGTGTAAAGCCCAATTATGCCATGTCCATTATAGAAGATTTTTTTAAAAGCCTTCTGCTTATAGAGTTCGGAGTCGTATTTTTCTTCTTGTTGGTGTTTGAGCTTATCATAAGTAAAACCCTTGATAAATTAAAAGAGCAAGAAGAGTGGACTAAAAGCCTTGTAGCATCAGTGGCACACAAGTTCGGAAACTTTCTTTCTATTCAAAAGGTAAACCTTGCTGTTCTAAAAACTAAGTTGAAAGACCAGAGCGCGCTAAATAGGTTAGAGAAGAGTATTTTAAAAGTTGAAAAGGATATGAACCTTATAATTCACTTGCTCCGAGAAGAGAAACACATAAAAAGAGAGTGGATCAGAATTGATAAGCTCATACTTGAGATATTAAGAGATTTTCAAGAGGACCTTCAGGAAAAAAAGGTTATATTCAAACCTACAGAAACTTATGTATATGCAGACCAAGTAGACATGATGGACATACTTTACAACATAATAAGCAATGCCATTAGGTATTCAAAGAGCATCATCCACATAAAAATCTACAGAACCCAGAAAGGAATCTGTCTTGTATTTAGAAATGACATGGGAGATCCTCAAGCTCATGGACTTGGTGTTGGTACCAAACTTGTAGAAAGCGTGGTTAAAAGACATGGGGGCAAAATGCACATACGGATAAAAAAGTCTTATACAGTAGTAATTTACTTCTTAAAATAAGGTCAGCCAATCTTATCCCTTCACTATTGAACCTATGTTCTCCCCAAGAATAGCCTTTTTGAGGTTTCCCTTTTCTGATATGTTTAGGACTATTACAGGTATCTGGTTTTCTTTGCATAGAGTTAATGCAGTATGGTCCATTACCTGTAATCCTCTATTTATGACTTCAAGATAGGATATCTCCTTTATTAAGACCGCATCAGGATGTTTTTTTGGGTCTTTATCGTAAATGCCTCCTACCTTAGTTGCCTTTATTAAAACTTCTGCGTTTATTTCCGCAGCTCTGAGTGCCCCCGCGGTGTCCGTAGAAAAAAAAGGATTTCCTGTTCCCCCTGCAAAGATCACTACCCTACCCTTTTCTAAATGCCTTACCGCTCTCCTTCTTATGTAAGGTTCCGCTACCTGTCTCATCTCTATAGCAGAGAGTACCCTTGTGGGTATCTGGGTATGTCTTTCCAAAGCGGACTGAAGGGCTAAAGCGTTTATAACTGTTGCAAGCATACCCATGTAGTCCGCAGTAGCTCTGTCTATACCTATCTCTTCTCCCTGAAATCCCCTGAATATGTTTCCTCCACCTATTACGATAGCTATCTGCACACCAAGGTCGTAAACCTCTTTTATTTGGTGGGATATATACTCAAGAAAGCCTGGGTCTATGCCATAACCGTAGTTTCCCGCAAAGGCTTCTCCAGAAAGTTTAAGAAGCACTCTGCTGTAGGCAACTCCCATCAGACTCCACCAAGCTCGTACCTTACAAACCTCCTTATCACAAGGTGAGGCTGGCTTTCTTTTATATACTGCCCCACCGTTTTTTTCTCATCCTTTATAAAAGGCTGTTCAAGGAGTACCTTTTCTTGATAGAACTTTTTGAGCCTTCCTTCTACCACCTTTTCTATTATGTTTTCTGACTTACCTTCCTGTCTCGCTTGCTCTGTGAGTATTCTTTTCTCTCTTTCTAAAACATCAGAAGGCACAGAATTTACATCCACAAATTCAGGTTTCATAGCTGCTATCTGCATGGCTATGTCCTGAACCACCCTTAAAACTTGGTCATCTAACTTATCCGCCTGGTAATCTATAAGCACACCTATCCTTCCTACACCGTGCACATAAGCGTGTATGTATCCGTCTGTGTCAAACCTTGCAAACCTTCTTATCTGTATGTTCTCTCCTATTTTAGCTATAGCGGACTTTATTACTTCCTGTAAAGTTTTAGAAGGATCCTGGAAGTACGGCTGATTGAGTATGTCTTCTGCACTTCCCTCTTTGTTGGCGTTTTCTGAAAGGCTCGCTATGTGTTTTGCTATGTTCAAAGCAAGCTCGTTAAACTGTTCGTTCCTTGCAACAAAGTCCGTTTCGCAGTTTAGCTCAAGTATTACGCCCACCTTTCTGTCATCTGATACATATGTTTGTATTATCCCTTCCTTGGTTTCTCTACCTGCTTTTTTTTCTGCTTTTGCCAAACCTTTTATTCTAAGTATCTCTTTTGCTTTCTCAATGTCTCCTTCAGCTTCTTCAAGGGCTTTTTTACACTCAAGCATCCCTGCACCAGTCATTTCTCTAAGAGCTTTTACCATTTCTGCACTTATCATAGTTCTTACCTCCGTTATTCTACTTCTTCCGCACCCTTATCTATGTATTCGTACTTTTCGGACATTTCCATGGCTTTTTCAAAGAGTGCTTTTTCTTCTTCCTCTATGGTGATAACTCTTCTTCTTACCGCTTCTGTGGGTACTTCCTCTCCAAGTCTTTCTCTCCTTTGTTTTCCTTCAATAACAGCATCCGCTATCTTGGAAGTAAGAAGCTTTATAGATTTTATGGCATCATCGTTGCCCGGCACTGGATAGTCTATCACATCAGGATCGCAGTTGGAGTCTGCTATGGCTACTACTGTAATGCCCAGTTTTTTGGCTTCTTGCAAGGCTATGTGTTCCCTTACTGTATCAACTATCCAAATGATGTCTGGAATTCTTTCCATATTTAGGATGCCACCGTATAGTTTGCGTAAACGCTCCATCTTTCTCTTCATTACGCGAACTTCCTTTTTGGGCAAAACATCAAAAACCCCTTCCGCTTCCATCCTTTCAAGAGTTTTCAGTTTTAGAATACTTTTCTTGACTGTCCTGAAGTTAGTAAGAAGTCCACCTACCCACCTTTCGTTTACATAAGGTACTCCCGCTCTTTCTGCCTCCTCTTTTATAACGTCCTTTGCCTGTTTTTTTGTGCCCAAAAACAGGATCTCTGCACCTTCTGCTACTCTGTCCGCAACAAAGTTATAAGCTTGTTCCAGATAGACTACCGTCTTGTTAAGGTCAATTATGTGTATTCCGTTCCTGACACCGTAAAGAAAAGGTGCCATCTTGGGATTCCACCTACCTTTGGAATGTCCAAAGTGTACTCCTGCCTCAAGCAGGTCTCTCATAGAAATCACTGCCATACTATAACCTCCTTGGGTTTTGCCACCCTTTTCCGTACCCTTTCGGGCAACCCAAATGGAAAAGGTGCGGTCTTATCCTAAGTATTATAGCATGTCTTTGGTAAAGCGATAAATCCTACCACAGAACTTACAGACTACCTCCGCAGGACCTTCGCTGAAGATTTCTTCAAGCTCTTCTTCTTCAAGCAAAAACAAGGTTGACCTGGCTATTTCTTCGTTGCAAGGACAATAATACTCTACCTCTTTAAGTCCTATGAGTCTTGGTTCTTTGCCTTCAAGCATATCGCACGCCATATCTTCTGGGCGTGCATGCATGTTAATGGTTCTTTTAATTATTTCTTCCACAAACCTGATGGATTCTTCTTCTGCCCCACCTAATACTTGCACGAGATATCCACTTGCGGTTCTTACAACTCCTTCTTGGTCAAAATCTACAAAGATGTCCAAGGCAGTTTTTACCTGTTCAGACTGTTCAAAGTAGTAAAGCAGGTTGTCCTTTAGGTTATCGCTCACTATGGGAACTATGCTTGTATAAGGTGTGCCAAGCCTTAGCTCTTTTACCACGGTAAGAGTGCCCGTCCAAGGTCTCTGCAAGCTTCCTTCAACAAATCCCCTTACCTTTCCGGTGGCGTCCGCTTCTGCAACCATAACCCCATCCTGAAGGTTTAGTTTTACGAGCACCTTCTGGTTTGTGGCGTGCTTAAGGGAAGAAGTAAGCAAAAGAGCAGATACAAGGAGAGATCCCAAAGCCTGCGCACTTTCTTTATCAAGACCATGTATCCTTGTTGCTGTCTGCACGCTCTTTGTAGCTCTTACTGTATATACCCTTAGGGCTTCAAGTCTGGGAACTGCTATAACCATATAATCTCTATCCTGGAAGTATCTTTTGATGTCTTCCAAAGTCTGTTGGTTTAGCTCTTTATAGACCATGAATTTAATAATAATTTAAATTTGGCTATAATAGTGTCTTTATGGAAGATCACATAAACATCACTTTGGCACAAATCGAGACTACAGTAGGCGATTTGGAGCTAAACGCAAAAAAGATACTAGAAGTGTGGGATGCAGTAGATGAAAATTCTCATATAGTAGTATTTCCTGAACTGGCTCTGTCCGGATATCCTCCCGAAGACATGCTTTTAAGGTGGGATTTTTTGCAGGAATGCAGAAGACAGCTTGAATTTATAGTAAATGCTTCTAAGAAGTTCAAAGCAGTTGGAATAATAGGGACTCCTTTTTACGATGGTGATCTCTACAATTCCGCAGTGGTTATAAAGGGTGGTCGCATGCTATGTGTTTATCACAAGCACTTTTTACCCAATTACTCAGTTTTTGACGAGAAAAGGTACTTTAAAAAAGGAGATGAGGGTGTTATCTTAGAGCTAAATGGGGCGAAGATAGGACTGTCCATTTGTGAAGACATATGGTATCCAGATGGTGTTGAAAGGACATACGCTCTTGCGGGGGTGCACATTCTTGTCAATATTAACGCTTCACCTTACCACGCGGGTAAATACGCATATAAGGAAGCTTTCTTGAAGGCGAGGGCAGAGGACAATCTTTGTTATGTAGTTTATGTAAATATGGTAGGAGGCCAGGACGAACTTGTCTTTGACGGTAGAAGTTTGGTAATTGATCCCACTGGTTTGATATATGCAAGGGCAAAAGCTTTTGAAGAGGATGTGCTTACAGTCAGTTTTGAGCCTAAAAAGGTGAGTAGAAAAAGACTTTTGGATGTGAGACTCAGGGAACAAAAAGCGCATTACCATGTGATTTCTTACCCTATAGAAATGTCCAAAAGGTGCCCTTTTTACACTCCAAGGGTAGAAAAAAGTCCCCAAGGTGAGGAAGAAATATATACCGCCTTGAAGACTGGCTTAAAAGCTTATTTTACAAAAAACCACTTTAACAAGGCAGTTATAGGGCTTTCTGGTGGCATAGACTCCTCCTTGACCGCTTGTTTAGCTGTGGATGCGTTGGGAAAGGATAAAGTAGTAGGTGTTTTTATGCCATCGGCATTTACATCACAAGAAAGCAAGGAAGATGTTTTGGAGCTTGCTGAAAATTTAGGTATAGAGCTTTACGAGTTTCCCATAGACAGTATCTTTAAAAAGTTCAGGGAAGTTCTAAAAGTTGATGACTTTAGTGTAGCAGATGAAAACCTTCAGGCGCGCATAAGGGCAAATTTACTCTTTTACCTTTCCAATAAATACGGGTGGCTCGTTTTGGCTACTTCTAACAAAAGCGAGGTGTCCGTAGGATACACTACCATTTATGGGGACATGGCAGGTGGCTTTGCTCCTTTAAAGGACATTTACAAAACCCTTGTTTATAAGCTGGCTTTCTACAGAAACTCCATAAAAGAAGACATACCAAGAAGAGTTTTTGAAAAACCCCCTTCTGCTGAACTCAGACATGGACAAACAGACCAAGACACCTTACCACCTTACGATCTTTTAGACCGTATTCTCACGCTTTACATCGAAGAAGGACTTTCCCAAGAAGAGATAGTGAAAAAGGGCATGGACGTGCAAACGGTAAAAAGGGTTATAAATATGGTAAAACTTGCAGAGTACAAAAGAAGGCAGGCACCAGTGGGTATAAAGATCACACAAAGAGCTTTTGGTAAGGACTGGAGAATGCCTATAACTAACCTGTGGAGAGAATAAGCATGTATGTGATGCAAACTTACGCAAGGCTTCCTATAAGTTTCGTAAGGGGTGAAGGAGTGTACCTTTTTGATAAGGAGGGTAATAAGTATATTGACTTGGTAGGAGGTATAGCGGTTAATGTGCTTGGTTATTCAGACCAAGACCTTATAAATGCCATATGCGAGCAGTCCCAAAAGCTTATACACGTATCTAATCTTTTTGAAAACCCGTGGCAAGAAGAGGTAGGCAGGCTTCTTGTTGAAAGGTTCTGGACAAAGGGAAGAGTCTTTTTCTGCAACAGCGGTACAGAAGCTAACGAAGCTGCGATAAAACTCGTAAGAAAGTACTTCAGAGAAAGAGGTGAAAGTCGCTACAGGATCATAACTTTTTATAACAGCTTTCACGGAAGGACTTACGGAAGCATGTCAGCAACTGCTCAGGAAAAAGTGCACAAAGGGTTTGAGCCACTACTTGATGGTTTTGATTACGCCATTTACAACAACTTTGATTCTGTTATTAACTTGCTCAATAAAGCTACTGCGGGTATTATGGTGGAAATAATTCAAGGAGAAGGTGGTGTAAGAGTTGCACACTATGAATTCCTTCAAAAGATCCAACAGCTGTGCAAGGAAGAAGGTTTGCTTCTTATAGTGGATGAGGTACAAACGGGCATGGGTAGGACTGGTAGTTTTTTTGCATACGAACACTTTGACTTAAAGCCTGACATAGTCACTCTTGCAAAAGGTCTGGGGGGTGGCTTTCCCATAGGTGCTCTTATAGCGCGCGAAAAGGTGGCAGAAGCCTTTTCTGTAGGTTCTCACGGTTCAACCTTCGGAGGAAACCCCTTGGCGTGTGCGTGTGCAAAGGTAGTTATAAACAAAGTATCTACGCTTTTAGACCATGTAAAAGACACAGGAGCATACTTTAAGAAGGGTCTTGAAAACTTAAACAGAGGAAAGGTGAGAGGTATGGGGCTCATGTTGGGATTGGACTTGGAAAGAGACTGCGGGCCTATAGTAAAAAGAGCCTTAGACTTAGGACTTGTAATTAACTGCACAGCAGGAAGCGTTTTGAGATTTGTTCCTCCCCTGATTATACAGAAAGAGCACATAGATAGAGCACTCTTTGTGCTTGATAAGTTGGTGTAAAATATTGCTGTGGATCTGAAAGCTTTTATTATCCCTGCTATAGACATAAAAGATGGTAAATTGGTAAGGCTTTTCAAGGGAGACTTTGAGAAGTCAAAGGAATACGGACTTTCACCTGAAGATGCAGGAAGGCTCTTTGAAGAAGCGGGTTTTAAAAAACTGCACTTGGTGGACTTAGACGGAACCCTTGAGGGAGTTCCCCAAAATCTTCGGACTATAAGAAAGTTAAGGAAGGTATTTTCCGGAATTATACAGGTAGGCGGAGGCATAAGAAACACAGACACTTGTAGATTGCTTGATGAAGAAGGTATAGACCTCTTTGTTGTGGGGACTGTTGCAGTAAGAGAGCCAGAAGTTTTTGAGAAGATGGTAAGCACCTTTCCCGGCAGAGTGATTCTGTCTGTAGATGCAAAGGGTGGTAAAGTTGCCATAGGTGGATGGAAAGATAATACACCGCTGAGCCCTGAAGAACTTGCTAAGCGCTACGAAAACACATCTCTGTGGGGATATCTCTACACTAACATAGACAAAGATGGAAGCCTTGAAGGTGTAGACCCAGGAATATACATAAGTTTCAAAAGGTTTGCGAAAAAACCCCTTTTGGCATCTGGTGGCGTTTCATCCTTAGAAGATGTAAAGAAGCTCTTGGGTGTTGCAGACGGCGTCGTTATAGGAAAGGCTCTTTATGAGGGCAAAATAGACCTTACGACTCTTTAGAAAGTTTTGCCACCTTACCTAGGATGCCGTTTACAAACTTTGCAGGCTCTTTACCTGCATACTTTAGTGTAAGCTTTACATAGTCATAAATGGTTAGGTTAAGTTTTTTTGTACCTATAAAAAGGATCTCTGCAATAGCTACGCGAAGTATGTTTCTCTCTATGTATCCCAGCCTGTCTATATCCCATTCTTCGCTGAACTGAGATATTACGCTATCTATTTCCTTCGCTTTTTGTATGTAAGTCCTTACCAATTTCCTTATATACCTCCTGTGTTCTGGATGTTTTATGTTGTTAGATTGTATGTATTCTTCCATAAGCTGTTCTAAGTTATCCCCCTTTATATCCCACTGATACAGTATTAGAAAAGCGTCTCTCCTTGCTTTCTGTTTGTATATCATCTAAGACTTTTCAAAAGGTTTGCCATCTCTATGGCAGAGAGTGCTGCCTCCCAACCTTTGTTTCCGTGCTTCGTTCCTGCTCTCTCTATAGCTTGCTCCAACGAATCTGCGGTAATGATCCCAAAAGATACAGGTTTCCTCACCTCAAGGCTAATAAGAGCCAGACCTTTGGAAACCTCGCTGGCTATGTAATCAAAGTGCGGTGTCTGCCCCCTTATAAGAACACCCAGAGCTATGACTGCATCTATGTCTTGTTTTAGAGCCATCTCTTTGGCAATAAGAGGTATTTCCCAAGACCCTGGCACTCTTGCAATATGTATATTATCCTGTGAACCTCCGTGTCTGACGATGCAATCTACAGCGGACTCAATAAGTCTGTCTACCAAAAGGTGATTAAACCTACTGGCAACTATACCAAACCTTATGCCTTCTGCGCTGAGCATACCTTCATACTTCTTCATAACTGAGCCTCCAGTTATCTATTAATCTCGTATTCCCTATCCATACCGCTACCAGTATTCTATCTCCCTGAGAAACCTCACCTTCCTTTATATTGAAATCCTCATCTACTATTTCCACATAGTCTATTTTCTTCACATGAGGATGCTTACTTATGTACTCCCTTATTGCCTGTTTTAGATCGTTGGCGTTGGTGTTTCCTGCTTTAAAGAGTTTTTGTGCTATAAGAAAAGACCTATATATGGAAAGAGCAGATTCCCTTTCGTTCTCTTTCAGATAAGTGTTCCTTGAACTTAGAGCGAGTCCATCTTTGTCTCTCACTGTAGCCACAGGCACGATCTCTACTGGATAAGATAAGTCTTTGACCAATCTCTGGATAAGTTTCAGCTGCTGAAAGTCCTTCTCTCCAAAATAAGCCCTGTCGGGATGTACTATGTTAAGAAGTTTAAGCACAACCAAAGCAACACCGCTAAAATGCCCAGGACGAAAGGCACCTTCAAGTACATCGCTTATTCCTTCAACCTCTATTCTTACTTTTGGTTTTTCTGGATACATCTCTTCGTCAGTGGGGGCAAACACTACATCCACTCCTGCTTCTTCACACATGGCTAAGTCCCTTTCTAAGTCTCTCGGATAGCGTTGGTAATCCTCCTCGGGACCAAACTGAAGTGGGTTTACATAGATACTAACAACAGTAATTTCATTTTGTAGCTTGGACTTCTTTATAAGTTCCATGTGTCCTTCGTGCAAATATCCCATAGTAGGAACAAGTCCTATACTATGGGCATTTCCCGCAGAATTTTTTATATCTCTTATAAAATTTTTTACATCCTTGACTTTTCTGAATAGTGTAGGCATTCCATCTCTCCTTTGAGGGAGTAAAATTATAACACATGTTTTCAAAAGGTAAAGTAATAGTACTCAAAAGGCTAATCGTGAGCGATGAGGACCTCCTTGTAAAAATTTACGGTTGGGGTGGAATCATGAACCTATTCGTAAAAGACGGCGCTGTAGGCAATTACTTAGGTGTGTTTGAACCTTTTAACCTGCTTGAACTTACATACAAACAGTCAGGAGAAATAGTAGTTCCCCTGGACGTAGGCAGTGTGGAGTACTTATCTTATTTAGCCTTAGAAGACTACGAAAGGTATGTCTGGATGTGTGGTCTTACAAACTTTTTCCTCAGGTGGATAAGGCATTATGACCAGCAGTTGTTTAACATATTCCTTACCTACCTATCCGCTAAAGTCACAAACAAGAGCGTATTTTTTCTGAAATTTAAACTGGAGATTCTCAAAGCTATGGGACTTTATAAAGACATCATTTTTGAAAAAGACATAAGACAAGCAGTCAAAACTATTGCAGAAGGTTCTTGGATTCTCTTGGAAAGAATAAAACTAAGCAAAGGTATAGCGCAGAAGATAGACAGTGCTATAGAAACTCATCTGGAACATTCTCTGTAGGAGGATAGTATCCTGTCTATTATCTTACTTGTGGATACGTTGAAGAAAAACTCTATTCTCTCCACCCTTCCTCCGTAAGACAACACCGTATCCGCTCCTACTATTTCTTCTGTTTTCCAATCAGAGCCCTTCACTAAAATGTGGGGTTTTATAAGTTTTATGATCTTCTCGGGTGTATCTTCATGAAAGATTACTACATAGTCAACTGGTTTTAAACTGTCCAAAAGATATGCCCTCATACTTTCTGGGATAATGGGTCTTTTCTCTCCTTTTATCCTCTTAACAGATTGGTCGGAATTTATGCCTACCACCAACACATCTCCCAACTCTTTGGCTCTTCTTAGGTAGTAGGCGTGTCCCGCATGCAAAATGTCAAAACAGCCGTTAGTGAAAACTATCTTCTTTCCCTTCTTTTTCTCGTTTTCAATTACCTCTAAAAGCTCTTCCAAACTTAGTATCATAGTGTTGAATATGCTATCACAAAAATGAGACTAATCATAAAGACTTTAAAAAATACTTTATAAAATTTGATTTTACGGCAGGAGGTATGCAATATGTGGAGAGTTGTATATACAGGACAAAGGCCCCACTACGAAAATATAGCCCTTGACAGGGTTATGCTTGATCTAAAGGCTGAGGGGAAAATACCTAACACTATAAGGTTTTTGCAATTCAAACCCGAGTGCGTCCTTGTAGGTTTCCATCAGTCAGTAGAGGAGGAGGTAAGGACAGAGTATACCCAAAGAGAGGGTATACAGGTTGGAAGGAGAATAACAGGAGGAGGAGCCATATACTTTGATGAGCTTCAGATAGGTTGGGAAGTTATAGCGGACAGAAGGGACATAAAAGGGGGTAGCTTTGAGGAGATCACAGCAAAAATATGCAATGGTGTGGCAAGGGGACTCAGAAAGCTGGGAATAAACGCAAGCTTCAGACCCAGGAACGACATAGAAGTAGAAGGTAGAAAGATATCAGGAACGGGTGGTGTTTTTGAAGGAAGTGCCTTCCTTTATCAGGGGACACTGCTTGTGGACATGAATGTAGAGAGAATGCTTAAATCTCTTCAAATACCTGTTGAAAAGCTAACATCCAAAGGCATAAAATCAGCAGAGGACAGGATAGAGTGGGTCAAGCGCCTTTTGGGATACATTCCCCCAAAGGAGGAAGTCTTTTCTGCTATACTGCAAGGTCTTGCTGAGGAGCTGGGAATCACTTACAGCTGGGGGGATCTTACAGATGAGGAGCTAAAGCTCATGGAGGAAAAAAGGGATTACTTTGCCAGCGAAGAGTGGATATACCATGTGAAGTCCTCTGCAAAGGACAGTGATGTGCTCTTTGGTATACACAGATGTCCGGGTGGTACTTTTAGGGTATCCGTAAAGTTAGATACAAAGACTAAGGTATTAGAGCAAGTCATCATAAACGGAGACTTTTTCGTAAAACCTCAGAGACTCATCTACGACCTTGAAGCTTATCTGAAACACACGCCACTGCAAGATGTGGAGAAAAGGATAAGAGAGTTTTTTGAAGGAAGGGATTGGGAAGCTTTGAACCTAACTGTGGATGATTTTATAAATGCTGTAATGTTTCCCATTAGGAAAGCAGAAGGCTTGGATTTAGGTCTTGAAAAAAAAAGGCTCAATAACATAATAGCCAGTATAGGTGGTGGGCTAAAAGAAAATCTGCAAAAAGCTAAGGTCATGCTCCTTCCTTACTGTGCTAAGCCCAGATGGTGCGATTATAGACACCTTGATGATTGTGGAGAGTGTGGGGGATGCAGTGTAGGAGATGCTTACAGGTTAGCTTATCAGAAGGGTATGATACCCATAACTATAACATCCTTTGAGCTTCTAAGAGACACTCTTTTGTGGTGTGCACAAAACGGCTACACATACATAGGCCATTGCTGTTATGAGTTTTACGAAAAGAGGTACGAGATATTTTCCAAGGCTTCTGAGCAAGGTGCTAATGGTGTTCTCTTTGACATAGTAGGTACTACTTGCTACAGCTTGGGTGTAGAAGAAGAAGAAAAGGCTTATCACGGAGAATTTACCGTTGAACTGGATTTGATAAAGGAAGATATGTACAGGGTAATGTCCCTAAAGCCAGATGTGGATACTCAGACCCAAAAGGTAAAAAGAAGAAACTTTGACTTTTCTCCAAACTTTGTGGATTTCAAGCCTTCTTATTACAAGAAACCTAAGGCGGTGCCTACACCTGAAGAGGACATGACAAGAACCTCCATGCAAAAGGAAGTATTCAAAGGTGAAGCCACCATCGGTGATCAGTCTGTGTCTTTTAGGTCTGCGGTGGAATTGCTCGTCAAGTGGATAAAGTCTGCAGAAAACCCCACTGTGGTGATAGGTCCTCTGCTCTTTTGGGATTGGCAGGAAGAAGAACTACTACAGAAAGGCAGAGTGCTAAGAGAGATCATAGAGAAGGTGGGAAGGTTTAATGTGAAAGTGCTCCCAGATTACAGACCCAAGCTTAAAAAGTACGACCCTTCAGTAGAAATGGATCCGCCTAATCCTCATCACGCAATACTTCACGGAAAGCACGACCTTACCATATTGGTAGGAGTTCATTGCTACAGAACTGACTTTGTAATAAGGCTCCTAAAAAAGCACACTGATACAAAGGTAGTTGCCCTATGCGGTCTTTATGGACATCCATCCGCGGACCTCTCCACAAGCTTTACAGATGCACAAAAGCTTGAAGAGATCCTCAAGCTACTTTAATACAAAGCACACAAAACTTCCTGCAATAGGTAGTGTAAAGTTGTCATCTAACCTCAAAGGAAGGAGCTCTACTGTAGCACCTACTAAAGAAACTACCAGAGCCCTTTCAACCCCAAGAAGAAAGTAAAGCACTAAGAGAGTAGAAAAGAAAAAAGCTAAAGAACCTTCTAAGGTTTTTCCCCAGAGCATTATCCTTCCCATTTTAGTACCTATAAGACTGGAAAAGGCATCACCCACCGCAAGAAGTAGCACACCTATAATAGCACACTCTCTTCCAAATAGTAAAAAGCTAAGAGCAATGCCCAAGTTAGCCCACAGAGCCTGAATACCCGGCTTTTGTAGGTTCTTTTCTCTTTCAAAGTAAAACACGATGCGATAAAGCGTGGAAAAAAACTTTATTCCTATTCTGTTGACCAAAAGCAGGTTTAGGATGATGACCATCAAGAAGCTAAGAATAACAAGCCATGTAGGGAAGAACTTCAAGGGTATAAGCCACAAGCTTATGGCTAAAAGGTGAAAAATTTTCCTCCTAATTTCAAGGTTCAGCATATAACCACACTGTCAGTGGAGCCATAGGGGTTTGGTACATAGCGGTCCGCTTGCGGATCATTTTCCCATATATGACCGTCTATAAGATACTTAAACCTATACTCTCTGCCTTTTTTTAGTCTCTTAGTTATCCAAAAACTGCCATCTCTTTTACTTTTCATGGTTTCTGGAGTCCAGTTGTTCCACTCTCCTACAATCTCCACCTTGCTCGCTTTCTCAAACTTGACATTGAAGGTCACTACACAAACCCCCTGTTTTTCCAAGTAAGTTTTCTTGATCATGGCATGAACCTCCTTATTTTCTACTTCCACAGAGGTATTTTACACCCTCCTCTGTTTTTGCCCAGTGGCGCGTCCCTGCTGGAACTTCTAACATATCACCAGCTTTTAGGTGATAGACTCCCTTTTCTGTGCCTATGATTATGGAGCCTTCAAGGACAAGCCTTACCTCATCCTCCTGATGTGTGTGCCAACCATAGTAGGTCCCTGGGGGATCTTCCCACAGGTATATGTTCTTGTAGCCCAATTCTTTGAGTTTCCTTTTTGCATCTTGTAGCATCTCACACACCCGTTGAGCCAAAACCGTTAGGACCCCTTTCCGTGGGTGTCAGTTCCTGCACCTCTTCCAGCAGGACCCTGACCACTGGACATATCACCATCTGAGCTATCCTGTCTCCTCGCCTTACGACAAATTCTTCCTGGCCTAAGTTTATAAGCACTACCTTTATCTCTCCCCTGTAGTCCGCATCCACTGTACCCGGAGAGTTAAGAAGGGTAATGCCGTATTTCAGAGCTAAACCACTCCTTGGTCTTATTTGAGCTTCAAAACCTTCTGGTAGTTCTATGGCTATACCCGTAGGTATGGCTTTCCTTTCCATGGGTTTTATGATGACTGGCTCTTCAACAGCAGCCATAAGGTCAAACCCCGAGGCGTACTCTGTTGCGTAGTAAGGTAGAGGAAGGTCCTTTGCGTGTGGTAATCTCTTTATCCTCACCTTCATATCATCCCTCAAGCCGGCGGTGGGACTTGAACCCACGACCTAGGCATTACGAGTGCCTCGCTCTGCCACTGAGCTACGCCGGCTTTCATCTAAACCTATATTGGTTAGCTTTGCCCTTCCTTGCTCATCCACTTCCAGCACCTTTACCTTTATAGTATCCCCTACACTGAAAGCTGTTCTTACGTCTTTTACATAGCCTTCCATCTTGCTAACATGCAAAAGCCCTATCTTACCCGGCATTAGCTCCACAAAAACACCGTAAGGTTCCACCCTGGTTATCTTTCCTTCGTAAACCTTTCCTACCTCTACATCCTTTATGAGGTTTTCTATCATCTCCTTTGCGGAATCTATGGCAGACTTGGATGGTGCAGTGAGTGAAACCTTTCCACCCTCAAGCACCCATACGGTGGTACCTGTTTTTTCTTTTATTTCCTTGACAGTTTTACCACCAGGACCTATGATGAGCATGGTTTTCTCTTCAGGTACTGTTATGATCTCTATCCTGGGTGCGTTGGGTGGTAGCTCTTTTCTTGGCTCTGGTATAGCTTGATACATCTTTTCTAAGATGTAAAGTCTTCCCGCTTTTGCTTGCATAAGAGCTTCTTTCATTATCTCCTTTTTGAGTCCCTTTATCTTTATGTCCATCTGTACGCTGGTGATACCGTCCTTTGTGCCAGCTACCTTAAAGTCCATGTCTCCAAGCTGGTCTTCATCCCCCAATATGTCCGAAAGGATCACATAGCTATCACCTTCCATTATAAGACCCATGGCTATGCCTGCCACATGCTTTTTTATGGGTACGCCCGCATCAAAAAGGGCTAAAGAAGCTGCACACACAGTAGCCATAGATGTGGAACCGTTTGACTCAAGTATGTTGGATACTACCCTTATGATGTAGGGGAAGTCTTCCTCTGAAGGTATTAGGGGTTCTATAGCCCTTTCCGCCAAAGCTCCGTGTCCTATTTCCCTCCTCCTTGGGGGACCCCACGGTCTTGCCTCTCCCGTAGAGAAGGGAGGAAAGTTGTAGTGAAGCATAAACCTCTTGAAAACTTCTCCTTCGTAAATACTCTCTACAAGCTGAGCTTCTTGTGGAGAACCAAGCGTAACCGTTGCAAAGGCTTGCGTTTGACCCCTTGTAAATATGGCACTTCCGTGAGGCCTTTCAAAAGGTCTTATTTCTATGCTAATAGGTCTTATCTCGTCAGGCTTTCTGCCGTCTATTCTTCTACCTTCCTTTAGAACCATCTGTCTCATAAGCCTGCTAATAAGCTTCTTGTAGTGGTATGAGAGCTTGAAGTGAAGTTCCTCAGGTATCTGGTGCAGTTCTATGAACTCTTTCAGTATGGCGGAGGTTCTTTCTTTTCTCTGCCTTTTGTCTTGTATTTCAAAGGTTTCAAGTAAGAGCTTAGTGCAGTATTCTTCCAAAAGTTTCTTTATGTCTTGAGGTATCTCAATCCCCTCAAAAGTCATCTTTTCTACACCCGCTTTGCTCCTTAGCTCTTCCTGAGCTGATATAAGGGACTGACCTATATCAAGACCAAAGTAGAGAGCATTAGCGAAGGTTTCCTCATCTACTTCCTTTGCACCACCTTCTACCATAACTATACTGTCTTTGCTTACCGCTAAAAGAATTTCCATATCCGCCTTTTGTCTCTCTTCGTAGGTGGGGTTTGCGACGAACTTCCCATCTACCCTACAGATTCTGAGCCCAGCTATAGGACCATCAAAGGGTATTCTTGATATGTGAAGAGCAGCGGATGCACCTGTTATTGCAAGTGCATCAGGATCATACTTGTCATCTGCAGACAGAGTAAGAGCGGTTATTACAACATCGTGAAAAAACCCTTCGGGAAAAAGAGGTCTTATAGGCCTGTCTATTACCCTTGAGACGAGAATTTCCCTTTCTGTAGGTTTGCCCTCGCGTTTTACAAAACCTCCGGGAATTTTGCCCCATGCAGAAGCTTGTTCTCTGTAATCAACAGAAAGAGGCATAAAGTCTATGTTTTGCTGTGGTTCTTCGGAAACTACTGCAGTAACTAATACAGCAGTTCCCCCTTGCCTTACAACCACCGCTCCGTCTGATAACTTGGCATAATGGCCTGTTTCTATAATCAGTGGGTCTTTGTCTTCCTCCAGCTTAGCGATAACTCTGTGCATCATCTCACCTTTAGACCAAGCTTTTGGACAATCTCCAAATACCTTTTGTAGTCAGTAGCTTTAAGGTACTCTAAGTGTCTCCTCCTTGCGTGTATCATGGCAATAAGTCCTCTCCTTGAATGGACATCTTTTTTGTTTTTCTTCAGATGTTCTGTGAGTCTGTTTATTCTCTCGGTAAGTACCGCTATCTGCACTTCTGGAGAACCTGTGTCTTTTTCGTGTCTCTGAAAACTCTTTATGATCTCTTGCTTCTTCTCTTTTGGCAATGCCATCTTTTACCTCCTTCAAACTTAATATTATATATCAACCACCACCGTATTCTGACTGCTCTATCTCTGTAGTAAACTCTTCTATCATGGCAGTTATCATGCTTGCCACTTCTTTTATGTCTTTATCTAAGTAATACTCAAAAAGTTCTATCTTTCTTTCGTGAAAGTGCTCATCATTTATGTAGTATCTTATAAGCACATAAGGTATCTCTTTTTCGTGATGGAAGTTGGGCTCACCTGGCAGGATCACGTTCACCTCAATGTCAGGATTAGTGCTGTAGCTGTTTTCAAAGTAGTCTTTAAGTTCCTTAAGTTTTTGCTCATATTCTCGCCAGTTTTTCATAGATTTTATTTTACACCTTTTTATGGTGTATAGACCGCCTCTATGCGTGCGTTATGCAGACCTTGTGGATCATTTACTTCCGATATTATGGAGAATATGAAACCTTTGTTGCCGGGTGGCAGTTTGCTGTAAGCCACACCTGTGATGGCATAACCAGAAGGTGGTCTATAACCCGCAAAGCACACTCTTACATTATTGTTAAACACACCCGAATAGCCCTTTAGCCTAAATTGAAGGCGTATATTACAACAACAGTTGTAGGTTAAAGACCCGGAAGAAGGACATGGTGGAGTTCCATCGGGACAGGACTGATTGTAAACTATCCTGTCAAAAACATCGCTGGTTATGGCGTAGTTTACCCCAGATATGGCAGCTTCCCTTGCGGAGGAATAAGTTCTTACCGCTTCAGCGCTTTCAAAGAGTCTTGTTAGCATAAAGTACAAACCACCCAAAACAATTAGCACTATAACCGCAGTTATAAGTGCGGATATAAGGGCTACACCTCTTACCTTATGTACCTTATGTTTTTCAATGGTATGTCCACCTCTACCGTTGACCATCTGTAATACCTCCAATCTGCTGATGGAATGGGTACGGGTCCTCCACAATTTGCGCCAAAGTTGTTTATGTTTGCCTGAGTGCTTTGTCTTGAACCCACCTGCATCATTATGCAGAGTCTTATACCATAAAGGTTATTTATGTCAGAATTAGGTACGTAGTCCAAATAACCTTGGCTTGTTATGTACCTTACCCTAAAAGCTCCTACGCAATCCACGAGGGGTTGAGGCGAGTCCGAACCAACCCCCTTAAAAAGGGTAAGTGTTCCGTTAGCGCATAGCTTGGACGCGTTGGAGCTTGTGTTAAGGTAATACCGCGTGACAAAGTCTGCAGGATAGTTATACACATCTACATAAAATACCAGAGCACTGGCACAGTCTGAGGTTATGTCTCTTTTTGATATGGGTTCAAGACAGATAACTTTTGAGGTGTCTGTGGGTAGCCCCCAGTTTGCGCTTGAGCAAGGTCTAAAAAGATAATCTCTTGCCTGTGTGGTGATGTTTTTGTTTTGGTCTGTTATTCCCCAACATCCTATGGAAGTGTCCTGTCTTGTGGCAAGGCTAAGAAAGTCTATTTCACTACCGTTTATTGCTACGACTGCGTTGGAGTTTCGGACATCAGAGAGATTTGTGCCGTTATTTAAAACTACGAGCCTGCTTCTATCTATACCAAAACCCACCGTTGAGAGCTCCATCACCAAGTTAGAGACTATGAACTGCACATCTTGCTCTTGCTTTGCTACTAATGCCTGAGATGTGCCCTTTTGGAATATGTCCCTGAAGGCATAAAAAACTCCCCCTGAGATAATAAGGAGTATGGCAATGCCTATTAAAAGCTCCACAAGGGTAAATCCTTTCCTCATGGCTTCCTCTTTATAAGAAGACTGCTTTCGTACTTGTAGCGCCTGTCTATAGGGCTAAAGTACCATGCGGTTATTCCGTAAGCTCTGCCCATTTCCGCACCACCCGTAGCGGTAATGGTTGCCACGGTTAAAGCGGTATAAACCCTTCTATTACCCACAAGGCTGTAGGTGGTAGGATGCGGATAGTTATTGCAGGTTAAGTTTGCTATGGTTGGTCCTACCCAAAGCCAACTTGCGGTGCTCAAAGGAGCACTGCTGTAGTTATTGTTATTTCCGCTGTAAGGATCGTAAAAGTCGGGTATGCCATCGCCATCACTGTCTATGTTTTCAAAACTACACTGATTAGTGGAAAGATCGCATACCGCACTTCCAAAAGAGTATCCCACAGGTGAGCACGAAGCATTATAAGGCAGGCTTTCCAAGTATCCACTCCAGTCTTTCACCGCTTTGTCCATAAGGTCCTTCATCCTCGCATCTATAGAGAACTGTATGTACTTGATAAGCCCAGCCAGAAAGCCTATCATCACAAACATCAGGATCAGCATAGCTATGAGAAGCTCTATAAGGCTAAAGCCCTTATTGGGTTTCATACCTTATCCTCCCAAACCTGTCAATGTATACTGTCCTTTTGCTTCCCGCACTGTTTTGCAAAACTACCGAGCACATACCAAGGCCGCAGGTTGAATTTCTCGGATAGCCCTTTTTATCAAAGGTGATAGTGTTGCAACCGCTTGCAGGCAGAAGGCTCACCCCGGGTTCCGCATTGAAGACCCTAATCCCTTCACCTGCGTCAAACTGGCAGTTATAATTATCATCTCTAAAAAGCGTGTAAGTATTACCCGAGATAAAAACACCCCAAGTCCTCTGTCCCCTTCCTGTCATAGCGTATAAACGTGCAGTTTCGTAAGCGCTCATAAGACCATCTGTTGTGGCTTTTAGTCGCTGGTTTAGGACCAAGTTTCTTAGCCACAAAAAGGCAAAGCCAGAGAGTATCAGAAGGATTACTATGGTTATAAGAAGTTCCGTAAGAGTAAAGCCTTTTACTTTTCTATCCATAGCAAGAACCTACCTTCGTAATTTGAAGTTGCTTGTTGGGGAACTTTAACTATAACACCCGTAGAGACTTGCAGGAAGGCTTGGAACTCTTTACCAGAGCCTGCGGTGATCTGGAAGGGCTGTCCGAAGGGTGGCACACCCCTGCCTATGTCAACAGACTGCTGTACTTGATTACCTACGATCGCATAAGGAGATAGCACAGTAGGTCTTGGGAAGGGTGTTCCACTCTTGTAGTAAAGAGAATAAAGCTTTGAGCTTCCCTCCATAGCGCACATGTCCTGAGGTAGCACCGCAGAAAGTACATTTACCACACCACCAAACACCATAGGCTGGGAGTAGATAGCCTCATTGTTTAGCCTTATGTACCATCCTACAGGAACCTCTGGAGGTATAGTACCTTGGGCATCTGTCACCACCGTTCTTAGCCCGCATCCACTTGAGTCGCATATGCACATCTGGCTATATGATGTAGGCGTAATTGCCGTAGTTTGTCCTGTAACATCAGTGAGTGCACTTAGAGTTGTTGATCCAGTGCTGTTCCAGTATAGGTCCTTAAATCCCACAAGGTAGTTGGTGTAGGTTATATTTTTGTCTGCGTTGCTCAGATACTTACCCGTACCAAAAAAGACCCAGAAGTTTCCGTTTTCATCAAGAGTGTAGTTTGGCGCTCCAAAAACTGGTGCAGGAGAGGAGCCAAAGCTAAAGGCTTGGCTCACTGTCCAACTGCTGAGGTTTAGCCTGTAGAGAGCTCCAAACACACCCCCCGAAGATCCACTGCCGTAAACCCCAAAGTATGCCACATCATCAGTGTAGTCGTTATTTACATCCACAGGCATGATATCTCCTATTGCTACACTGGCACCGCTTACCGGGACATTTACAGTTCGTGCCAAGCTACCATCATTCAGGTTAAAGACAAATATCTTTGCGTTGCTGATGTAGGTTTCCCCTGTGTTGCTGTCTATGTTTGTAGGACCACTACCTACAAGCACATACCAGTTGTTGCCCACCTTTGCCACCGCTGGGAAGGAGAGGGTAAGAGTGTTGTCAGGGAGTTGCTTTTCCCAGAGGAGAACAGGTTGTCCGCTAAGGTTGTTGTTTAGCCAGTCTGTTAGGTCAAGCACAAACACAGAGGAGCTAAAGGTTCCTGCAAGAGTGTCTATAGATTTACCACCAAAACCCATAGCACCTACAAGAATGGTGCGCCACTGATTGTTTATCTTTGCATCAAGGATCATCATCCTGTAGTCCACAGTGGGCACATGGCAGTAATTGGGGTTTCCATACCACAGAAGGTAAGGTATGGCGGACTTAGGGACAAAAGCAAACTCCTCTTTTCCTACCAAGTTGTTGTTGCTATCAGTTTTGGAATTTACCAGACTTATAGGATTGTTAGGGTCTCCCGTCTGATTTATGTACCCTATCCTGAAGATATGGAGCATGCCATCGTTGGCGGATATAGCAGCAATGACAGGTCTGCTTTTGTATTGATCTGAGTTTATGTATTGGTAGTAGCTAAGGTCGTTGTACTTGAAGTGATAGTTCATAAGAGGGTCTGGTCCTGCAATGGCTGGGCTGGAGCTTATAATGTCTCCCAGCTTCCAAACCTTACTGCCAGACATTCCCAAAGCGGAGCAAAAGTCTTCCACGCTCACGGTCCTCGTTCTCTGAATATATGGATAGTTGCAACCAGAGGGATTATCCTCACCCCGCAGATACCTTATGATACAGCTTGCATCTGCAGAAACACAGCTTCCTCCACCAGAGCAATCACCGTTATTCCTGCATAGCACAGAAGGGTCATTGCTACAAACTTTCCAAATGTTTGCAAAGTAGCTCGCCTCTCCTGTGGTTAAAGAGGTTAGAACTCCATCTTTGTTGTAATAGATGTTCCTGTCTGATGGATTTGTGTTGGCAAGGTAGCATCCACCATCAAATACAGGGGCAAGCTCATTTATACTCTTTGTCCCACTTGTGGTGCAAGTGGATATGTTGGTTATCATAGCTGCTTTTGTTTGGTTTTCGTTTGTGTCAAAGAAAAGTTGGAATATGGTATCTACCGCAAGGTTCAAAACTTTGTTTAGATTGGTATCCTCACGAAGATTTTGCATGGTATCTACCCAGAAGGCTTTAATAAAACCAAGCCAAGAGACCTGAGTGCCATCAGATCTTACATAGCTGGGTAAAAAGTAAGGCTGAACCACTACCTGAGACACGCTTGACCTTCCTGCCAGAGTAGCAACAGTAGAGCCAGAAGAGACACGCTTGAGTATATCAAGTATGGCACTAAGTATGGCATTCTTTATCTGGTTTGCATCCGATGCTGAGTAGAAAGTGTCTGGAAGTCCATCGGAGTTTTTATCCCAATCTGGAGAAGAAGGCGGAAGAGGAGTACATCCGCTACCCTTGCCATAGCCACAGTCATCCATATTACAAGTGCCCTGTGGGTATCCTGACAAGCCATCTGGCCAATTTCGTCCTGCTGTGTCAAAAGAGCCATACATGGAAACATTCTTTAAAGACAGCTCTCCTGTCCCACCCAAGAAAAGACCTATACCGTATATAGCTTCCACCTTTGAGTTTATACCTGTTGGTGCGTTGGTAAAACCCTTTTTATGAAGCCAATAAGCGGGGACTACGGGGTCTGCAGAATACTGTTCAAAACCATAATCTATAGTGCATGCAAGACCAACATTGTTAGGTGGACCTCCTATATTCCACTGTCCATCAGTCATGAGGATCACGAAGTTTTTGGCACAGGGAACGAGCTTAAGCTCACTTCCTTGACATTGGTTATCACCGTTTAAATCAAAACATTGATACATAGGGTTTCTCCATTGATCTCCTCCACCTTGTTGAGGTTTGAGTCCTCCATACTGTGGATTTTGTTGTGCAAAATAGTTATAAGTATCCCATAGGGCTGGAGCTGTAGGCGTACTGCCAGAGGGATATTCTTGATTTATTGCAGTTATTGTGTTTTTGTATGGATTTAGAGCATCATAGCTGTTGCTTCCGGTAAAGTCTCCTATGTACACGCTGGCATTTCCTCTTACACCATAACCACTGAAGAACATAACCCCCATGCGTGGCTTGAAGGAGAGGTTTTTGAGCTGGAACAAGAGCGCAGAATTTATCCTGTTCCATGGAACTCTTACCCTCACACCAGTGGTTGATTTAAGTATGCATCCATAACTGTCGCAACTTACACTACTTCCAGGCATTCCATAAGTTTCTGGATCACAATTCTTTATATTGTTCTGTGGTGCCTTGTTATTTACTTGTGGACAGCTATCAGGAGTTCCGCCCGTGAGAGCCCACCTCACAAGGTCTATGCGACTCATGTAAAGAAAGTTAAGACAGTTACCTTGATAGATATTATTTGTGTCAATACCACTTTGTGTTTTTGGACAGGCTGCTGGCGTTCCTGTAGTTTCTTCCCAGTAGCCTTGTGATGAATTGTATCTGTAGACTTTACTGGGGTCAAAGTATCCTTCTTCTGTGCCTGTATAAGTCCCGCCACAGCCGGAAGAAGAGGAACAACAGCCACTCTTATCACTTTTGGGATTGTACGCGCACCAAGACATGGACCCGCTTACATCTATAAGAAGCATCACGTTTGGTGAAACCGCCTGTCCCACATAGGGTGGAACATAGCAGTAGTTAGTCATGCTGGCTGCATTCACCTGAGGGCTTCTTATAAAAGCCAGTGTGATCAAGGATAATACAAACAACAGCCTCCTCATGGCTACCTCTCCAGTATTTTGTAAGTGGCTTTGTCTTCACAGTGATCGCTGTCTATGAGGACGCGCAGTTCTCTTTTTTCTATCTGTTTTGGGTCCATGCCGGGTTTTGCTATAAGATTAAAGGACTTCCCTTCACAAGAGCCTGCTATTCCTGTTACTTTCATTAAGCCTGTTCTTGGGTCATAACTTTCTACCCTTACCGCTATGTAAAGGTAATCTACAGCAAAGGCAAAACTTACTATTAGCAAAGCGGCAAGGATTCTCATTTTCTCCTCCTTAAGTTTTTAGATTATCTTTTTCTGCGCTCTACTGCGTGAAAGTTTCGTGAAGGAATATAATCTGTGCAAGTTCCTTTTTCTTGAGTCTGTAAGCTTTCTCTCCAAGTTTGAAAAGTCCAAAGGCAAGAAGTATCCTGTCATCTACAAGTAAGCCGTTTTTGTTATTTTCCAAAAGTTTGATGACTTTCTTTGCTTCTTCCTTTGCTCTGTTTTTTTCAAGCTTCCTCTGTTCCCGTAAAATTTGCTCTAACCTACTGCCAAGGGTCTGCATGTCCAAAAGATCCAGCAGGTCTGAGGTTTTGGAGCCAATGGGTGGTGGCAGGATGCCATCTTCTTGCAAGACTCTTTTAAGAAGGTTTGCTCTTATGTGTCCTATGCCTTTTATACCACTCAGAGATGCATACTCAATGGTAAGTCCGTACTTTACTGAATGGGCTATAGAGAGCATCTCCTGAGGGTTTAGCCTCCAGACTCCCAACTTGCTTAGTTCCATGAGCATCCTAAGAAGGTGCAAGGCGTCAGTACCAAGGTAAGAAAACTCTCCGGGTGGGCTTGAGATGTTGGGATACTTAAAGGTCAATCCTTCGGTGTAGAAGATAAACTGGTCTGTATTGTCAGCAAGGCACTTTTGACCGCACAGGGATAGCTTTCCAGCTACATAATGGTAGTCTTCTATAAAGCTTTCGCCATTTTTGACAAACTCATAGAGGGAATCAAACTTCTTCATGTGCAAAAGGGGTCTTAGGGTGATGAGATGATCCATATTGAGAGAGAGCCTCCTTAGGAACTCCTCAAAGTGTGTGGGTGGGATACCGCTTCTAACACAGTATATAGCTTTTGGGGTGAGCTTTCCTTTGTTTATGTAGCCCTTGCTTATCAGGAATTCCATAACCGTCTTTAGGTTTTCCTTTTTTACCTTACGGTAAGAGAAGGTCTTTGTGAGGAAGTTCTCATAATTGCCACCTTCATAGAGAAAACCAAGAAGCACAAAGAGGCTAAGAGCTTCCAAATTTATGGAGCTCTGTATGGGTTCTTTTAGTGCCTTTGAGACTTCCTTTTCAAGTTTTTCGGGTGTGCCTCCGTAGGTCAGAATGTGAGAGTATCCCACTTCCTTTATGCCAAGTCTTCCTGCCCTTCCTTCCATCTGGAGTATGTCCAGCGTGTCTGGTATGCATCTTAGCTTTCCCCTTTCGTGAAACATGCGCACCAAGATTATCACACGGTCTGCGGGCAGATTTACACCATAGGCGAGGGTTTGGGTTGCCACAAGCTTGTTTAGGCTTCCCTCTCTGAAGGCTTTTTCTATCTCTTCTCTTTCTTCTTTTGGCACATCTGCGTTGTGAAAGGCTATTTCGGGCTCTTTGTCCTGCTGGTGTTCAAAGGGTGTGGTTTTGTTCATTATGCCTATCTTCTCTTCTTTGGCAAGCTCTAAGAGCTTCCACCCTAATTTCTTTTGGGGCACAAAGAGTATGACTTTCTCGTCCCTTTTGCTAAGCTCAAAAAGGGCGCTGAGCAATCTTTCTGCTATTTGGTAGTCCCTATCTGTGTGTTTTTTGGTTTTGGGAAGGTCTTTTAGGGGTCTTGTGTCTCTTATGAGTGCTACAGGTCTCCAATGGCTGTAAATGGTAAGGTCCGCTCTTATCCAATCCGCTATTTCTTCGTAAGAAGGTAGTGTGGCAGAAAGTCCCAGTAGTTTTATATCTCTGTCTAAAGCGTAGGCTATGGCTTCTTCCAGTATCCACCTTTTGGTAAGCTGGTGTATCTCATCAAAGACTATGCAGGAGATCTCTTGTACCCACTCTGCGGAGTTTCTCAGCGCATAAACGAGGTTTTCGTAGGTGCTCACCACCACCTCCCCTTTTACTCTTTTATAACTCTCCAATATGCTATCACCAGTTCTGACATCTACAGAGTAATACCTTCTTAGTTCCACTGCCTTCTCATACACTAGGGACTTGGTGGGTGCGGTGTATACCTTTCTACCTTCTTTGTTTCTCATGAAGAGGTAGGCTATGAGGCTTTTACCTGCGGAGGTGGGTGCGCACACAAGGGCGTTTCCACTTTGGTAGTAGTAGAAGAAAAGGCTCTGTAGTGGGTTAAGGAGTGGGTAGGGTATCCTGTGGTCCACTTCTTCTGAGGAAACAAGGGGTAGCTCCTGCGCTTTTAGATCCTCGTGTGTGGAAAAGAGAAGCTTTCCCCCTGGTGGCTTAAGCTGATACTGGCTCTCTTTGAGAAGTATCAGAGTTTTTCCCATAACTTCTCAAAGGCTTTTAGCTCTGCATCAAACTTGAAAACCAAATCAGGCACAAACTTAATTCTTAGGTTTTTCATAAGCTGGCTTTTTATGTATCCCCTTGCGGACTGAAGGGCTTTCTCTACCTCCTTTTCCGCACCTTCGGGTATAGTGGTAAAGTACACCTTTGCGTGCTTTAGGTCCTGAGAAAGCTCAAGTCTTGTGATGACCACCATGGCAAGCCTTGGGTCCTGTGCGTGCTTGAGAATATAAGCTATTTCTTCCTTCAAAAGGTTAGAGAGTCTATCCTTTTTTCTACTCATCTATCTTAATTTAAACCTCTGCATCCTCTAATGCGTTTTTACAATTGCAGGTTCTTTCCTCTGGAAGCTCAGACACAAAGCGTTTTATCAGAAGCTTTATCTCTTGGTCTTTGCTCTTCATAAGCTCTATCACCTCTTGGCTGGTGAGTCTTTTACCAGATATGCCAGCTGCGGGATTGGCAACTACGCACAAAGATGCATAACACATGGTGAGCTCTCTTGCGAGCACCACTTCTGGATAGCCTGTCATACCTACCACATCACCACCGAGCTTTTCTATAGCTCTTATCTCTGCAGGAGTCTCAAACCTTGGTCCCTCCGTGCATGCGTATATACCCTCTGCGTGGAAGGGCAAGTTTAAGTCTTCTAACACTTTATAAAGCACAGTCTTCATCTGAGGGCAGTAAGCCTCTGATACATCTATGTGCACCACCTTGCCTTCTCTGAGTAGCTTTGCAGGTTTGTCCTCACCCTCTACCCTAATGGACCTTATGCCCTCATAGAAGGTGCTTTTTCTATTTTTGGTCAAGTCTATAAAGTCACTAATTACCACATAGTCTCCTGGCTGTAGCTTCCTGTTTATACCTCCCACTGCGGAAAGGGATAGCACCCTACTCACCCCTATTTCTCTAAAGGCCCAAAGGTTTGCCCTATATGGCACAAGGTGTGGTGGGTATATGTGTCCCCTACCGTGTCTTGAGAGAAAGGCTACCTCTCTGCCTTCTATGTCCATTATTACCACTGGAGAAGATGGTTTCCCAAAAGGTGTTGAGATGTTTATCTCCTTTATAATGCGAGCGCCTTCTATGTTATAAATACCACTCCCTCCTATTATGCCTATCATGTTAATTTCTCCCTGCCTTTGTCCTTTAAAAGCTTCAGAGCGGGTCTTGAGATGGCAAGATAGCCCTCTGGCACATCTTTGTTCACCACAGACCCACCCGCCACAAAAGCAAAGTCTCCTACCTTTAAGGGTGCTATCAGTAAAGAGTTGCTACCTATAAAGGCATTGCTTCCCACACGAGTTTGGTGCTTTCTCTTACCGTCAAAGTTGGCAAACACTACACCTGCACCTATGTTAGAGCTACTTCCTATGTAAGCGTCCCCTATGTAGGCAAGGTGCTTGGCTTTTACATCTTTTTCTATTGTGGAATTCTTTACTTCCACAAAGTTGCCTATTTGACTTTCCTCACCTACTGTGCTTTGATCCCTTATGTGTGCAAAGGGTCCTATGCGCGCCTTTTTGAGCACCTTGGAGTTTCTTATCACTGAGTAAGGCTCTATCACCACGCCTTCTTCTATCAAAGAATTTTCTATGATGCTTCCCTTTCCTATAACACAGTTTTTGCCTATCTTTGTTTTGCCTATGAGCATCACATCTGGGTGTATCTCCACATCTCCCTCTAAGCTCACATCAGGCTCTATCCACACGCTTTCGGGTTGGTGTATGGTGTTGCCTTTTTCTGCCCACTGCTGAAGTATCCGAAGTCTTATTACATTCTCCGCTACTGCCAAATCCCACCGGGTGTTTACTCCCAAGATTTCTGTAGGGTCTTGAGCCATAAAGGTTCTGGTTTTGTATCCTTTCTGATACATAAGGTTAAAGATTTCAGTAAGGTAAAGCTCTCCACTATTGCTAGGTTTTACAGAGAACACACACTCAAGAAGGTGAGGTGCATAAAAAATATAAACCCCTCCGTTTACCTCGTTTATCTTTTTCTCCTCAAAACTTGCCTCTTTTTCTTCTACTATCTTTATTACATTTCCCTCGCTGTCTTTTACCACTCTTCCATAGTCTGTAGGATCAGGAAGAAAACTTGTGAGCACCAGTGCGCTGAGCTTTACCCCTTCGTACTCTTCCACCATGCTTATGTACCTTTGCATGTTTTTTAGGGTTGAAGACCTTACCAAAGGTGCATCTCCGTTAATGACCAAAACATAACCTTCATAAGACCTCCACATGTCTGCAGAAGAGATAACTGCGTCCGCGGTGCCTCCTCTTGGGTTTTTCTGGTAATAAAAAGAGACCGTTTCATCTTCTAAGGCTTTTTTTACTTCCTCAGCTCCATAACCTACAACTACGCCTATGTCCTCTATACCGCTGTTTTTTACCGTCTGCAAGACATACCAAAGCATGGGTTTTCCCAGTATGGTGTGTAGCACTTTGGGCTTTTCGCTTTTGAGCCTGGTCCCCATTCCTGCGGAAAGTATAACCGCTTTCATGACCTGCCTCCTGCATCCCTTGCTACTCCTCTTTTGCTGGTTTTTATAAATTCTACAAGATGCCTTATTTCTTCGTACTCTCCCAGTTCTTTCAAGATGACCTCTATGGCTTCTTTCTTTAACATGCCACTCCTGAATAGTATTCTGTAGGCTCTTTTTATGGCTTTTATAACTTCCTTTTTGAAACCTCTCCTTTCTAAGCCTACAGTATTCACACCGTATAAAAGTGCGTGCTGTCCTGATGCCCTTGTGTATGGTGGAATGTCCAAAGAAACTCCAGAGAGTCCTCCTACCATGGCATAAGCTCCTACCCTAGCCCACTGATGGACCGCAGAAAGGCCTCCTATGAAAGCATACTCGCCCACCTCTACATGCCCACCCAAGGTGGCACAGTTTGCCATAATTACGCCCCTTCTGACAATACAATCATGAGCTACATGGGAGTAAGCCATAAGCATTACATCATCTTCTATAATGGTTTTCATGATGCCTATGGATGTTCCTCTATGTATGGTTGCATACTCTCTTATTATTACGCGATTTCCTATGATTACCTCACTTTCTTCTCCCGCATACCTAAGATGCTGGGGTTCTTCTCCTATGACAACACCATCATATATCTTGCAGTCCTGCCCTATCTTCACCTTTCCCTTTATGCTCACCCTGTTTCCTATCTTTGTACCCTTTCCTATGCTCACATCACCTACAAGAATGCTGTAAGCCCCTATCTCCACAGATTCCTCTATACGAACATCCTCACCTATTATGGCTGTTGGATGTATCTTACTCACGGATGTACCTCTCCCTAAGAAACCTTCTTAACATATCAAGAGCTATCTGTGTAGAAAGGAATCTGTTTTCATTCCTACTACCTTTTAGTCTGTGTTCTTCCACTATCACCTCACTATCCGTTCCTAAGCCTATGAAAGTCAAGCCCACTGGTTTTTTCTGTGTGCCTCCACCTGGACCTGCTATGCCCGTTATAGCCAAAGATACGTCTGCATCTGTTTCTTCAAGTACACCTATACACATAGCCCTACACACCTCTTTAGATACCGCACCAAACTTTCTAATAAGGCTCTCATCAATACCCAAAAGCTTAGTTTTTAGGTCATTTGCGTAAGCAATGAACCCACCCAAGAACACCTCAGAACTTCCTGCTACATTCACTATTCTTGCGGACAAAAGCCCTCCAGAAGAGCTTTCCGCAACTGCCAATTTGAGTCCAACCCTTTTGAGCATGCTAACTACCACCTCTTCCATTTCCAAAAACTCATCCGCATAAACAAAGTCCTTTAGCTTCTCGTAAGCGACCATCTTTTCTTCTTGGGTCTGAAAAAAGAGGTCCGCACCTCCTAACCACTTTTTGTAATTGTAGCTTTTAAGGGTGTTCTCATCAAGCCCGAATGTTCTAAGCAAGTAAGAGGATTTAGCTTTTCTCTTCTTACAAACCGTTGCTATCATTCCAAAACCTCAAACCTGTAGTAGGGATGTTTTAGAAACCTTCCTACGCTCACACCCGGATGGAAAGGTTGATACTCCTCATAAGATAATGGTATAAACACAACATCGTCCGCTATGTTAGGAGTGATGATAACTTTAAACTCATGCCCGCGTATAAAGATTTTGTCTTCTACCTTGAGTTTTTTTGCGGTCCTTTCGTTTAAATACGCCATCTGGTACTTTTCCATGTCGTGAGTCCATGTGTACCAGTGTCCCAAATCTTCCACAAGTGTGTTGTCCGTGTAGATATAGATGCCCTCTTTTAACGGCTCTGTTCTCTCTTCTTGCTGGAAAACTTCTTCCAATGGTGGAAGTTTAAGTTTGGCCTCATCAGAAGTCTTAAGCTCTTGATAGTCAATACCGTAATGGCTCAAAAACTCTTCTAAAGTTATATCTTTTTCAAACACTTCTCTCAAAAAGGTGTAAGGGTTTATGTACTCTTGCCTGTTTAGCACCTTTGGGGTATATGCTAAAAATCCAAAGCCGTGTCTGTAATTTATAAAGTCCCTTTCTGTAAAGTTAGTCATAGGCAGGACCAAGTTAGCATGATGGGATGTAAAGTTAGGAAAAAGCGTAAATTGAAGGACAAACTTATCTTTTAACTTTTCCAAATGCTCATCTCTTAGAAGCCTCAGAGGGTTGCCAAAAACCACAAGGGCATCAAAATCATCTATGCTTTCGCACAGGTCCTTGAGGGAGTAAGAGGGAAAAGGCATCACATCTCCCACTATGGCATACTCCACTTTGAACCTTCTTCTTAATTCCTTCATAAATCTTATCACCCTGTCCTTAAAAGGAGAGACCATAAGAGAAGCAGATACTAACACCAAAGATTCCTTTATCAACTGAAGGCTCTTTTTCAGAAAGTCTATTCTTTTGTCAGTGTGCTCCTCTTGAAGGATCTTTTCAAGAAACAAAAGTGCCTGATGAGGAGGCATAAGATACGTCTCTTTTGCCTTGGCATTTAGTGTAGAGTACCTTGATGAGATCACATATAGGTATGCTCCCTTCTCTACCGCATCTATGAGCCATCTTGTGGACATGACCTCGGAAAACACGGGTTCTACCTCAAAGGCAAGAATAAACCTTCTGTCCCTCCATTCTTGGGGTAAAAGGGTTGATGCTTTGAAGGGTAAGTAAACTGTATCCGTAAATACAAAAGGCGTGATCTCCTTAGCAAGGACATACTCTTCAAGACCTGCAGACCTATCAAGTAAGAAAGCCACTTTTTTGTCTTTTAGTTTTTCCTTTGCCAAATTCGTTGCAGATGTATAGGAAATCTCTACATAGTCTTGATCTTTTCTGAAAAAGGCTTTTCTTAGTCTAAGGGGGTTTGTATCTGTGGATTGTATATAAGTTATTCCTTTAGTGCATAAACTTCCTATGCCTCTTTTGTCCGCAGGATGTCCGTAAAGATCTACTATAGTATGGTCTTTTGTGTAAAGGATATAACCACAAGAACAACCACACCCTGCGCATAATCCACAAAGTTCCTCTTCAAACTCCTTAACAGTCAGGGGTATATTAGTAGGTCTGAGGCTCATGTTTTTTCCATAATGGTATTTATTGCAGAAAGCACACCCTCAATAACATAGTTTATTTCGTCCTCTGTAAGATAAGGGTGCACTGGTATGGAAAAAACTTCCTTCCTAAAGCTTTCCGCTCTGTCAAGGGGTAGATGGTCTACCTTTCTTATCTCATTTAGCAGATAACTGTAGTATACGCGTGCGTCTATACCCATGTCCCTTAGATGTTTTATTATTCTGTCCCTTTCTTGATGTCTGAGGGTATACAGATGATACACGTGGTAAGCGTTGGGTCTTTCGGTAGGTGCAGTCAAAGATCCGTTAAAGTGCTCATTGTACTTTTGTGCTATATCTCTTCTCCTCTTATTTCTTTCATCAAGGCGTTTGAGCTGAATGTATCCAATAGCAGCCTGGAACTCTGTGATCCTTACATTAAAAGCAGGGTGGTCCCCAAAATCTATCCACTTTTTTATACTCTTTGCCAAGGTATCATCATCTGTAGCGATGACTCCTCCTTCACCCATAGGAACATTCTTTGATGCGTAAAAACTAAAAGCGGAAAGGTGTCCTAAAGCTCCTGCCTTTTTTCCTTTAAAGCTCGCACCGTGTGCCTGCGCTGCATCCTCAAGCACTAAAAAACCATACTTTTCTGATAGATACATAATGTCTTCCATATTTGCGGTCTGCCCATAAAGATGTACGGGAATAACTACCAAAGGATGGTATCTTTTTACTGCATCCTCTAATTGAGATGGGTCCATGGTGTAATGCTCATCCACATCAACCACAACAGGAATACCCCCTGCCAAAAGCACAGCGTCTATTGTTGCCATAAAGCTCATGGCAGGGACTACCACCCTTTTACCTTCAACACCTACGGATTTCAAGGCGATAAAAAGGGCAACGGTACCAGAACACACAGTAAAGGCATACCTGACACCCAAATATCTTGCAAACTCCTCTTCAAACCTTTTAGTCCATTCACCTCTGGTTATCTGATTGCTTTCAAGGATGCTAAGCACGGTGAGCTTTTCTTCTTCAGAAAACTTAGGCTCAATTATCTTGATCACCCTTTCTATCATCCTGTTTATTATAAAAGAAAGAGCCCATTTTGTGTTATAATGCCAGTATGTTTATAAGGTTAAGCCTTTTTGCAGTAGCCCTCGCTCTTTTCTCCTGCACAGAAAAAAAGGTCTCCGTTCCTAAAACCGCAGACAGCTGGTGTCCAACTGGCGCTACCATCAATGGAATAACAAGTATAAGTGTTGAAGGCATAGTAGATTACGAAGACATAAACTGGTGTAAACTGGTTATTACCAGCGGAGATGTGAGGTCCGAAATATACTTCACGCAAGACGGTTTAAGACAAAGATGGGTGCAGTACAAAGGAGGGGTTTTAAGGTCAGAAACAGAGCTAAGAAAGACAAAAGCCATAATGAGGATTTACGACGAGAAGGGGAACTTGGTTGAAGAGGTCAGGTCAAAGGAAAGATTCTGAGTAGGTTAAAATTTTTCTATGGTTGCGTACAGGGTCTATGTAAGCGGTATTGTTCAAGGAGTAGGTTTTAGGGCATACACAAAAAACCTTGCGGAAAGCTACGGTCTTGACGGATGGGTCAGAAACATGCCAGATGGAAGAGTGGAAATTTTTGTGCAGGGAGACAAAGATTTAGTATGGGACTTTTTAAAAAGGGTATCGGATGGTCCACCCCTTTCAAAGGTGGAACTCATCCAGATACAGAAGGAGGTGGTAAAAGATGAAGAAAGAGGTTTTAGTATTAGGTATTAGCGCCATCTTTGGCATTGCCTACGGTGTTGAATGCGAATACTACAAAGTGCAAAAAGGAGATACCCTTGCTAACATAGCCAAGAGAAAAGGTGTCAGTGTTCAAGAGATACTGAAAAATAACAAACATCTTGACCCTAATAAGGTAAAAGTTGGTGATAAGATATGCATACCTGTTGCAGAAAAACCCAAGAGCAAAAAAGAGGCAAAGGCTAAAAAGAAGGAACAGGACTACGAGTACTACACGGTGCAGAAAGGAGCAAGACTCAAAGATATTGCCAATAGGTTAGGAGTGCCTTTAAAGGAGCTTGAGGCTCTAAATCCAGAGTATAAAAATAAGTTCTTAGCAAAAGGCACAAAGGTTAAAGTACCAAAGAGAGAAGCTAAAGGGATAGAGAAAGAAGAGGGTAATTACGAGTTTTACACAGTGGAGCGCGGTGCCAAGCTTGAGCACATATCAAAAAAGCTGGGCATTCCTCTAAAAACCCTTGAAAAACTAAATCCTGAATACAAGGGCGTGTGGCTAAAGAAGGGCACAAAGGTTAAAGTGCCAAAAACCACTGTACAAAAACAAAAAGAAGAGAAGATAGAGTACGATATATACACCATCAAAAGGGGGGGAAGGCTCAAAGATGTAGCAAAAAGCTTGGGCATTCCACTCAAAGAGCTTGAGGCTCTAAACCCAGAGTACAAAAATAAGTTTTTGAGCAAAGGTACTAAGATCAAAGTACCCAAAGAAAGCTTGTCGGAAAAGAAAGAGGAAAAGAAAACTAAGCACTATGTGATGCACAAAGTCAGAAAAGGTGAGACTGTAAGTTCCATAGCAAGAAAGTACGGTGTATCTGAGGAAGAACTCATGAGAATAAACCATCTTAAAAGCAAGAAGCTCACAGCAGGCAGGCGTATAAAAATACCCGTTGCGGTAAAAGAACCCAAAGAAGAGAAAAAGACCTCTTTTAGTGAAAAAAGCTTAGAGCGTATACCTGAAGAGAGACAAACCGAGCCCACTGAGATTAAAGTTTTGAAGAAAAGCATACCCATGCCCGTTGATGGAAAGGTGGTAAAATCCACAAGAGGTGTGGACATACTTACCAAGTGTGGAGAGCCTATCAAAAGCGTTGATGACGGAAAAGTCATCTACAGCGGGGGAGACCTTCAGGCTTACGGCAACATGGTGATAGTGGAACACAAAGACTTTATATCCCTGTATGCTTACAACTCCAAAAATATGGTTAAAAGGGGTGATACGGTAAGCAAAGGACAGGAGATAGCAAGCGTAGGTAAAAAGAATAACTCAGATGAATGCATACTACACTTTGAGCTAAGAACCAAGGATGGAGTACCTTTAGACCCTACCGAATACCTCAAAAACACTCAGTGATCGTCGATGTACTCTTTTATCCTTACAATAGTTTTTGACTGACCTTTGAGCACTTTCTTTACAGTTTTTATCTCGTATATTTGGTTATCATTCTTTATAACCTTAGCCCTTTCAAGTATGTCCCAAAGACTCTTTAACATATTGTCTATGTCTCTTTTCCTGTTGTTGGGAAGGACAAGAAGAACTTCCATGGAAAGCTTCCCTTCAAGAGGCTCTCCCTTATACTGCTGGCTTATCTCCCACAGAGCTCTAACTTCCCAGTTTTTCACTCTTGGGGGCTTGAACACCTTACCTCCCTTTTTTCTAACATAACGGTTGCTTTTTGGTACAGGCACCTGTGAAAGGACTATTTCTATCATTTTATAAACTCCACGCTTAAACTTAAATAATTATGATAAGGTTGGAAGATATTCTGGCTATACCAGAAAAAACTGGGGTTTATCTATTCAAAAAAGGGGACAAGGTCCTTTATGTGGGAAAAGCCAAAAACTTAAAAGAAAGACTTTTACAGCACTACAGACAGAGTGAGAAAGACCAAAAAGAGAAAGCCATTATAGTAGAATCTGAGCGTGTGGAGTGGGTCATAACGAGAAACGAGTTTGAAGCTCTAACCTTAGAAGTGGACCTTATACAGCTTCACAAACCCAAATACAATGTACTTCACAAATACGGTGGAGGCTATCCCCTCTTGCTTTTAACAGAGGATAAGTATCCCACACTGAAAGTAGTTAGGGGACAATCCCAAGGAATGGTATTTGGACCTTTCTTCAGCGTCGGTAAAGCCAAAAAGGTAAAAAGGTTGATTCACAAACTTTTCAAGCTAAGAACTTGTGATCCCATGCCTATCAGAAAAGAGCCATGCATGGATTATCACTTAGGGCTTTGCTGTGCACCCTGTTGTGGCTATGTTAGCCATGATGAATACATGCTGAATGTGAAGTCCGCTACGAGCTTGCTTTCGGGAGATGTATCTTCTGTACTACCTGAACTCTACCTTGCAATAGAGCGCTACTCTAAGGAGCTCAAATTTGAAAAATGTGCTCAGATAAGGGATCAAGTGCTGGCTCTTGAGAATCTCTCAAAGGGACAAAGGGTTTCTAACATTCCCATTCCCAACGCAGACATCTTTTATTCCATGGGTAAACTCTTGGGTGTGTTTTTAGTGAGGTCTTCCAAGCTTGTGGACAAACAGATTATATTGCTTGACAAGGAAGAACAAAAGGAAGAAGTCTTACTTGGCTTTTATTACTCTAATCCTATACCCCATCAGGTAATTACTAACTTTGAGCTTTTACCAGAAGTTAAAGAGTGGCTCGAAAGGAGAGGAAGAGTGAAACTAGACAAACTTACTGATAAGGCTCTTGAGGATATCATCAGGGAGAACATGGGCAATCACATAGACCTTAACCTTCTTGAAAAAGAGTTCAGAGAAAAACTCTGTATGGATCTTCCTTCCATCATAGAGGGTTTTGATGTATCCCACTTTTACGGCGAGTATACGGTAGCATCCTGTGTGGTCTGGGAGAAAGGATACATGAATAAAAGAAGGTACAGAAGATACAGAATCAGGAGCGTGAGCAAGATAGATGATTACGCATCTATTAGGGAAGTATTGGAAAGAAGAGCTAAAAGATTGAAAGCTGGAGAAGAAGTAATGCCTGATGCGTGGCTAATAGATGGTGGCTACGGACAAATGAATGTCGCTTTAGAAGTAAAAAGAAAGTATCAGATGGACATAAAAGTTTTTGCCTTAGCAAAACAGGAGGAGATGCTTTTGTGTGAAGACGGAAAAGAACTGTGTCTAATAGACCACCCTATTCTGTACAGAGTTTTTGGGCTTATAAGGGACGAAGCGCACAGTTTTGCTCTTTCTTATAGCAGAAAGCTAAAGCTCAAAGAAGACACGCACCATGTGCTTGACCACATAAAAGGTATAGGTGAGGTCAAAAAGAGGATCATATACAGAAACTTTGAAAACCTCTATGAGTTGTTAAAAGCAGATGAAGATGTGTTAAAAAGAATGGGCATAAATCCAGCCATAAAGCAGGAGGTGAAAAAGTACCTTGAGGGTGATCAATGAAGTGAACTTTTTCAGCTACTTTTTTTCTTCTTTGGTAGCAGGGTATGTAATGATGGCCGTGGATATTATGATGGACGGTTTTCTGGGACTTTTTGGCACTTACAGAGAGTATCTGAACATAATAAAACAGTTTGGTATGTTTAATGGTTTTGAAGATGTGATCATGGTCTTGGGACACATGATAAACTCTGTGGTCCTTGCTCTTTTCTTTGTGCATCCTGCTGTTTATCGTAGACTACCCTTCAAAGGTGGCATAGCAAAGGGTATTGTTTTTGGAGCCTTTTGGCATGTGTGCGTCGTACTCTTTCTTTTTATAACCTCCTTGGGTGGTGCTAAATTTTCTATAACTATGATGTCTGCTTCCCTTTCTAGCCAAGTTTCTTTGTTCCTCCTTCACCTTGTATGGGGAGCGGTGTTAGGTCTTCTTTACTGGCAAAAAGATTAAAGCTCAAGAAGTCTATCCAAATAAACAGCACCACCTACTGCCGGTATGTCTCTTCCGAAAAGACTGTAAAGTTTGTCGTACCTTCCTCCTCCTGCTAAAGGATAACCAAGCCGTGGGTGAAAAACTTCAAAGACTATTCCCGTATAATAAGGTTGTAGCCTAATCTCTGACAGATCAAAGATCACAGGAATGTTCTCTAAGTACTCGGATATCTCAAGTAGCTCTTCACACTCCCTAGAGAACTCACCGTGCTTACTTGCAAACTCTTGAATCACCTCTTTACCACCTTGCATGTAGAGAAGTTCCGTAAGTTCTGTATAACTTTGTAGCTCTGAGAAGTTCTTTTCAAACATGGCTTTTATTATTCTGTGTTTGTCTGGATATTTTTCCAACATACGGTTTACTATACCCATATGACCTACATTTACCACAAAGTCCATTACAGAACACATCCTTAGGTATTCGCAGAGCTTTCTTATTACCTCTGCATCACTGTATACTTCTTTAACGCCCAAGTGTTCTATGCCCATCTGAAACCTTTCTAAATCACCCGCAAGTGAAAACACATTTCCCCAATAAAAAACTTTTAACGGTAGTTCCAAGTGTCTTAAACTTGAGAGAAACCTTGCAAGACTTACTGTCCAGTCTACTCTAAGACTCAAAAAGCTACCATCCTGACATGTCCCTACGAAAAAAGGTTTGTAGTGCTGAATGATAATCTTATGCTCGTGTTTTTCTATAGTAGGGAGTATAAGAAAATTATAGTCTTCAAACACTTGGCACGCCTTTAAAAAAGACTGTTTTAGCCTTTCAGAATCGTCAAAAGAAAAGAACCTTTCTTCAACGGGCATATTCTCTCCACTTTTGAACTAACTCCTTATCTACATCTACGAGGATCACCTTTTCAAGATTTACTGGTTTGAATTTTTCTATCTCTTCTATCATAGCCTTTGCTGCAATGTCCTTTGGAAGCCTTCCTACACCGGTTCCCATCCCGGGTATAGCTATACTTTTAAAACCCATCTTGTCTGCAAGCTCAAGACTTGCCCTCAGTGCCTTTCTCACCTTTTCCTCAGTGGTAGCCATCGCTGGCTCTTCCATGGTGGGTGCGTGTATAACTCCTTTAAAGGGAAGACTGCCTGCAGTGGTTATGATGGCAGAGCCTACAGGAATAGGAGCTTTACTGACCGCTTCCTCTTCAATGATACTACCGCCTGCCCTTTTTATAACGCCCGCGACCCCACCACCCATGTATCCAAGAGAGTTGGCTGGATTTACTATGACATCTGCCTCTACTTGTAGCAAACTGCCTTCTATTATAACTATCTCCATAACCCAAAGCGTCCCCGGGAGGAGTCGAACCTCCGACCTCGAGATTAGGAATCTCGCGCTCTATCCTCCTGAGCTACGGGGACTAATACTTAATATATCACACCTCATCAGAGAAAATTATCTTTGGAACTTCAGCTTTTATTATCCCCCTTTCTTTACCCCACTGAAGCATTAACCTAACTGCCTGTCTACCATCTTCTCCGTAATCTACAGTTCTTTGGTTCACGTACATACTTACAAACTTCTTTGTTTTCTCTTGGCTATCCTTTATATCCCTTGCGTAATTCTTAGCATACTCTAAGGCTTTTTCTTGGTTAGAAAGAGCGTATTCCACACTTCTTTTCATTACCCTTTCCACTTTCTTTATAGTTTCTACACTTAGGTCCTTTCTTACCACATTGCATCCAAGAGGTAAAGGTAGACCAGTCTTTTCTTTCCACCATTGACCTAAGTCTATAAACTTCAAAAGTCCTCTATCCTCATAACTTATCTGTCCTTCGTGTATGACGAGCCCTGCATCCACCTGCCCCTTTTCTACCGCCTCCATAACTTGATCAAAGGGTAGAACCTCCTCGTAAAAGTCAGGTTCGTACAGCTTGAGTATCAGGTAAGCAGTGGTGAGCCTGCCTGGCACCGCTATCTTTTTACCTTTGAGTGTATCTAAGGGCTTCTTAGACACCACTATGGGTCCGTATCCGTCTCCTACACTTCCACCGCTTGGAAGCACAAGGTACTTGTCTGCAACATATGGGTATGTGTGAAAGGAGATGGCAGATATCTCGTAAGTTCCTTCAAAAGCGCATCTGTTTAAGGTTTCTATATCCGCAAGCATATGTTCAAAGGACAATCCTTCTGTGTCTATAAGTCCAAACACCATAGGGTAGAACATAAAAGCATCGTCCGAGTCTGGGCTATGAGCTATCCTGAGTTTCATCCCAATAAATTATACATAAAATTACGCTATAATTGAGAGACATGTTATGGAGGGATTTTTTCAGGAAAAAGTGTTATGCTGTGAATGAAGGGAGGTTTCCAAGAAAGCTTGGCCTTTTTGACTTAACTTTCTTAGGCATAGGTGCTATAATAGGCGCGGGTATATTTGTGATAACGGGACAGGCAGCCGCTCTTTATGCAGGTCCGGGTATAGTGCTTTCCTTCCTTTTGGGTGCTGTAGCTATAGGTATCAGCGCATTAGTTTATGCAGAACTCAGCTCAGCTTATCCCATATCTGGTAGTGCTTACAGTTATACATACGCAACAATAGGTGAGATAATCGCATGGCTTGTAGGCTGGAACTTGCTTGTGGAGTACGGAGTTGCTACCGCTGCAGTTGCCACAGGATGGTCTGGCTATCTCCGTACCTTTCTTGAACAGAACTTTGGCTTTACTCTGCCCGTATTTCTTACAGGTGCCTACAATCCTGCAAAAGGTACAGTGGTAGACCTCTTTGCCTTGCTGGGTGTAGTAGCAGTATTTCTTCTTCTAACCATAGGCATCAAAGAAAGCGCTACAGTAAATAGTCTAATAGTGATCTTAAAGATAGCAACTCTTCTTACTTTTCTCTTTTTCGGTATAAAGTATGTGGACTTTAAGAATCTTGAGAACTTTCTTCCCTACGGATGGACAGGTGTTTGGCATGCAGCATCTCTTATTATATTTGCTTATCTTGGTTTTGATGCGGTATCCACCGTTGCGGAAGAGACAAAAAACCCCACAAGAAATGTCCCACTTGGCCTTATTCTATCTTTAGGTGTGAGCACTCTGCTTTACATGTCTGTTAGTTTTGTCCTTGTTGGTATGGTCAACTACAAAGAACTCAACGTACCAGATGCCTTAGCTTTTGCCATGTTCAAGGTAGGAAACAAAGGTGTAGCTAACCTCATAGCTACGGGAGCAGTTATAACAATAACAAGCGTAATGCTCGTTATGGGGCTTGGTTTTACTCGTATAATCTACGCTTTATCCAGAGATGGGCTACTCCCCAAAAAGCTCTCCGCAGTTCACAGTAAGTTTAAGACCCCTTACATATCCACACTAACAGGTGGTGTTATACTATCTTTGCTTGCTGGCTTTGTGCCTCTTAAAGTACTGGCGGAACTCGTTAATATAGGTACTTTATTTGCATACTTCATGGTAGGTATAGGTGTGATACTTCTGAGAAGAAGCGGTGATGTTGCACCCACTTTTAGAGTACCCTATGCAAAACTCTTACTTCCCATAAACCTTTTTCTTCTGATTTTTATCATGGGAGGTCTCCCCAAAGAGACTTGGATCAGGTTTTTCCTTTGGAACGCCCTTGGAATTTTCCTTTACCTTCTATATGGCTACAGAAATAGCAGAGCTCAAGAGAGGTCTTACGAACAATGAGAAAACTTTTTGTTTTGCTTTTTTTGATTACTTCTTTCTCATGCTTATCCCAAGAGAAGGTAGTTATAACTCAAAATTCCAAAAACATTCCTTGCAAAGTGAGTAAGGTCGTTGACGGTGATACTTTCTATTGCATCGCTAATGGAGAAGAAATAAAGGTAAGACTTATTGGTGTGGATACGCCAGAAAGCCACAAAAACCCAAAGGCACTAAGAGATGCAGAAAAAACGGGCATGCGCGTAGAGGATATTATTAAGATGGGCAAAACCGCCTATGAGTTTACAAAAAGACTAATACCAGAGGGCACCACTGTGTACTTAGAGACAGATGTACAACTTACTGACAGATACGGCAGAATACTGGCTTATGTTTGGCTACCTGATGGCCGCATGCTGAACGAAGTTCTCGTAAGGGAAGGCTACGCTCAGGTATACACTATCCCACCAAATGTTAAATATCAAGAGATTTTATTGTCTGCTCAAAGAAAAGCAAGAGAAGAGGGAAAGGGCTTTTGGAATAGCAATTTTTAGGTGAGACAGAAAAGTTATTAAGTATCACAAAAGTCCCTCCTTGACAAGCTCATAAACAAGGATAAGATAATGAGGTAGGAGGTGTAGGGCATGGCAAGACTTGTAAAGCATGCAGAAAAAGGTCCTTACAAGCTTGAAGTTGGGGAGGAAACCTACTTTATATGCCAGTGTGGGCTTTCTAAGAACAAACCCTTTTGCGATGGATCTCACAAAAGGACGAAGGACGAAGAGGAGGGAAAGCTTTACATATATGACGAAAAGGGCAGAGTGGAGATATGAGGATATACCCTGCGGTTGAAGTGATAGACGGTGCGGGAGTTAGGCTAAGAAGATACATAGGAAGTCCTTACCTTAGGGAGCTTGATCCTTTCCTCCTGCTGGACGAGTTTAAGAGCTCAAACCCTGAGGACTACCTGAAGGGCTTTCCAGAACATCCTCACAGGGGATTTCAGACGCTCACTTACATGATAAGGGGACGCTTCCAACACAGAGACAGCACCGGTGCTGAGGGTATCTTAGAAGATGGCTGGCTTCAGTGGATGAACGCAGGAAGGGGGGTGCTACATTCCGAGATGCCCTTAGTAAAGGATGGGTTCGTGTGGGGTTTCCAACTTTGGCTCAACAACCCTAAAGATAAAAAGATGTCAGAACCTTTTTACTACAATTTTCCCGCACAGCTCATTGAGGACACCGCACTAAGTCAGGTGTGGGATCTTGCATGTGGACACATCAGAGAAAAGGGTTTTTATCCCCTTGTGTACTTACATGTAAAGCTCAAGATAGGAGGCAAGTTTTCCTTCCTGCCAAAAGAGGGAAGCAACACATTTGTAGCTCTATCAGAAGGCATCGTATCGCTGAGCTCATTGAAAGTTGAAGCGCCAGCTCTTATAGTACCGGATGATGATAAGTTTGAAATTACTGCCATTCAAGATGCAGTTTTTATTGTAGGAAGCGCAAAGCCACTAAGAGAACCAGTAGCCCGCTTTGGTCCTTTTGTGATGAGCACGCGTGAAGAGATAGAACAGGCACTACAGGAGTATAAGGAAGGGAGGTTTGTTTTATGACTTTCAAGTTTCCTCCAGAAAACTGGCAGGCTCTTTTGAACCCAGAAAGGCAAAGGTGGCAAAGCATAGAAGTTTTCTTAGAAAAGGTAAAGCCTTCTCAGGAAGAAGTGTGGGTAGATCTGGGATGTGGTCCTGGGTACTTTACCATACCATTAGCCTTGAAGTGTAAAAAAGTGTATGCGGTAGATTCAGAAGACAAAATGCTTGAGATATGCAAACAAAGGGTAAAAGAGTCAGGATTAGAAGAGAAGGTGGAATTCGTTAAGTGTAGTGAAAAAGAAGTGCCTCTTCCTGACAGCATCGCAGACAGAGTGCTTATGGCAAACCTCTTACATGAGCTTCTTTATCCTTCTGAGTTTCTATATGAAGTTAAAAGAATTTCCAAAACCAACGCCCAAATTATCCTTATAGACTGGCACCCCATAACATCTCCTGCAGGACCTCCCATAGAAGAGAGGATCCCAGAAGATAAAGCTGTAGAACTTTTAAAAAAAAATGGTTTTCTTTTAACGGAAAGGTTAAATGTATTCCCATACCATTACTTTTTGGTACTAAGCAAGGAGGTAAAGTCATGAAGCAGGATATATCCAAGGAAAAGCTTCTGTCCTATGTGGAAAAGCTTAATGTCATCAAACAGGACATGCAACAACTCATAAGAGATATTGAAGACACCGTGCCTTATGCTCCCGTTGAAGGATGTGAAATATTTATGAAAAAGCTTTACGATGCAATAAACGAACACTTGGAAGCCATCAGCGAAGCAATAGAACATTGGGAGTGGATAGCAAACAAGGAGGGTTAAACCATGTTGAAAGGTGCTAACCTTTTGAACTTTGTATTTGCAAGCCAGATGGGTGGCTATGCCATGGTGCTTTTGGACGAAGTTTATGCCAAATGGTTTGGGCTTTTTGGACTTTTCCCCGGTCTTAAAGACCCAACATGGTTTATACACCACCAGCTAGATGCCACCCTATTTGCTATACCCTTAGCGCTTCTTTGGAAGTCTCTACCTGGACCAGGAATTGTAAAAGGGCTCATATACGGAGTTTTCTGGCACATACTGGTTATAGTAATCTCCCTAATAGGATCTTTTGGAGGGGCAGAGTGGTTTCAAAGACCCATGACCATAAACGCTCAGATATCTACCTTTATACTTCACCTCGTGTGGGGAGGTTTGACGGGACTCCTCTATAGTCCAGAGGAAAGATAGACAAACTTAACTTGCCGAAGGCTTAAAAAAAGCTTAATATTTAAGTTATGTTAGGTTCCATAAAGGAAACCGACAGGCTTGAAGGCATCTTTCTTGAGGTACTTGACGACACATCTAAAAAGGAGCTTATCCTTTACCTCCTTTGCTATGTACAGCTTATAAGGAAGGTAGGCAATGTTAACATCCCGTTGGACCAATTTTTAAGGTGTGCCAGCAGGAACTTTATCAACATGAGAAACTCTTGGAAGGACATATTGGCAGAAATGAACATCTTTTTCATCAGCGACCTATACGGCAACACTTACACTGGCAAAGACATATACCGCGTGGATGAGAGAGGGTTTTACTTTATAAGCATAGATCACAAGTACTGCAAAGACATAAGCTCCTTTAGCTCAAAAGTCGCCAAATATTGGGGAGTAATAAACAAGGTTTCTCATTACGGTAGAAGTATGACACCCTACGATGCGGTGTATGTATCTGCCATTATGTTTAACGAAGGACTTTATGAGGAGCTCTTAAGCTACTGTGAGTTTCAGAAAGAAAGGTTCAGAAAAGAAGCTAACTTTTTTGATGCGTTATCATCTCTATCTTTGGCTTATAAGAAAAAGGAAGGCGTAATAGAACACATAAACTACTGCATTAGAAAAATAGCTCCTTTTGGTGATGTTTACTACAGTATAAACCTTGAAAAGCTAAGAAAGGATCTTACAAAGCTTCTTAAAAAACTTCAAAAGGGCAAATCTTTAGAACACATTAAGATAGAGTTTGTAAATGGAGAAAAAAATAAAGAATCTACATGGAGGAGGCTTATAAAGGGGATAAGGAACATCTTCAGAAGGATAAAAGGAGGTAAAAGATGGACTTTAACGACCTCAGAAACAGCCTGCTACTATTCCATAGAGGACTGCTCGAAAAAGCGGAAAAACTTCCTGACGGAAAGTTAAAAGAGGCGTACCTGCGTGCCGCAAGGCATCTCAAGGATGTAGCTTCTTCTCTTTATCAGTTTGACCTCACTATGAAGGAGATAAAAGAACTTGAAAGAGAAAAAAACGAAAGTCATTGATGTTTAAAGACTTTTCTGATCCCATACACGGTTTTGTGAGGGTGGAGGATCATGAGCTCAAGGTGATAGATTCCATATACTTTCAAAGATTAAGGTATATAAAACAGCTTGGCGTGGCTTATCTTGTCTTTCCATCTGCACATCACACGCGGTTTGAACACTCCATAGGAGTTATGGAGCTTGCCACACGCATATACAATAGTTTGGGTCTAAAAGACAAAAGACTTTTGCAAATAGTTAGATTGGCTGGGCTCTTGCACGATATAGGACACCCACCTTTTTCACACACTACAGAAGTTCTTTTGGGAGACAAGAGCCACGAAGATGTTGGCTATAAAGCAATAACAGAAGGCCATGTGGGAGAAATATTAAGGAGAGAAGGCTTTTCTTACGATGAGGTTGAGCTTATAGCAAGGCTTGCTTTCAAAAGATGCTCTCAGGATGAGGAGAGGATTCTTTCTGACATAATAACGGGTGAGTTTGGAGCAGACAGAATGGATTATCTAAGAAGAGACGCCTACTTTTGTGGAACATACTATGGATTTTTTGATTATGAAAGACTCCTAAATCACATTGATCTAATAGAAGGTAAAAAGACGGTAAATATCAGTGCCATAAGGACCTTAGAGAGCTTCTTCCTTGGGCGTTATTTTATGTACGCCCAAGTTTATTTTCACAAGGTAGTTAGGATACTCAACATACACCTTCTTGAGCTGATAGAGCGATTTTTCAGGAGGGATCAATTTTTAAATACGGACTCGCTTATGACCATGACAGACGGAGAACTCCTTGCGGTAGCTTTAAAACACCCAGATAACATACACATTAAAAGGCTTATAGGTAGGGAGCACTTCAGAGAGGTATTTAGCACAAACTCCTACGAGGAGTTCCAAGAGGTAAAGAAGGAGCTAACATTACGGTATGAACCTGAAGTGCTAAGGTTTGACGCTGTGCGTAAAAAAGTGATGGACGATGACGTGCTACTCTCTAAAAACAACACCCTTGTGTCTCTGAGGGAAGCCTCTGATGTGATGGCTAATCTGAAAGACATTGAAATCTACAGGGTTTACGCAGAAAGGTCTCTCAAAGACGAGATGAGAAAACTATTGACCACAAAAGGATACCATGGTAAGCCTTAGGTATATAACCCTTTTTTTGGTGCACTTGTGCGCTTTGGTGGGGGCGTTATCTCTTTATGGTGTTGCGGAGCAAGTATTTTATGCTATTTTCCTCTTTTTGTATGCTGTGGGTATGTACGCGGATGTTAAAAAACACTACCCCATAAAGAGATGGATCCTTAACACTTTTGCCCTGATCCTATCTGGATACTTCCTAGCTTTTATAAGCTTAGATGACTTGCTAAAGCCCTTTGCCAACGCTGTGCTCTTGCTTCTTGCGGTAAAGAGTCTTGAGGAAAAAAAACCAAGAGACATGTATCAGATACTGCTTCTTAGCCTTTTTGCCGTATCCATATCCACTGTTTATAATCTGAGTATAAGTTTCGCTTTTTTGCTTTTACTTGAATTAGCCCTCGGTGTTTCCTCTTTAGTTTTCATAAATCTCTACACGGGTGTGGGTGATAAGGTAGTTAGTAAAAACATAGTTAAAAGCTATGCTCTGGTATCTGTGGTGTTTTTTCTCGTGGTAAGTTTTCTCACGGTGCCCTTCTTCTTTTTGCTTCCGAGAACTCAAACACCCCTTTTTGATGTATTTGGAAAAGCAAGCTCTGGATTAAAAACAGGCATAGCGGACAGCGTAGTTTTGGGTAAGGTGGGACAGATACAACAAGATAACACGGTAGCCTTCAGAGTGTATGGTCTACCCAATGGACTTAAGAATATGTATTGGAGAGTTTCTGTCTTTGACACATATGTGGGAAATGAGTGGATAAGCACAAAAAAGCAAGAGATTCCCGTTTTATCTTATAAAGGTAAGCTTACTTATTACACAGTACTGCTTGAGCCTACTTTTGAGAAATACCTGCCAGCTCTTGATTATCCTGTGAGTGTGCAAAACTTAGAGGGTCTTGTAGGAAAAGTCCTTATGCTCTCAGGAGGAGTTCTTGGGTTTTCAAAAGAGATAACCAGACCCGTAAGGTACACTGCAGTATCTTCGGACATACCACCCTTGTACGAAGACCCACAGGATTATACAGAGGTACCAAAAGGTTTGTCTAAAAGCATTGTAGAACTTGCTCATCAGCTTTCTAAGGGAGCAAAGGACCAAGAAGACATGCTCAAAAACTTGGAAAAATTCTTTTCAAAAGGCTTTAGATACTCTCTTGAACTTGGAAGGTATAGTGGAGATCCTCTTGAATACTTTCTTTTTGTTTCAAAAAAAGGGAACTGTGAGTATTACGCTAGCGCTACCGCCATACTCCTTAGGCTTATGGGCATTCCTGCAAGGGTAGTAGGCGGATTTAAGGGAGGTATATGGAACGATTACGGGAACTATTATGTAATTACTAACTCAATGGCTCATGTATGGGTTGAGGCTTATATAAAAGGTCGCTGGGTAAGAGTAGACACTACACCACCTTACACTTCACCGAATCTAAAGGAGGTATCCAAGTTTTCCCTCATGAAGGATGCTGTACTGAGCTTCTGGTACTCAAATGTAGTAGGTTTTTCTTCAGAAAAGCAGTTTTCCCTCTTTGAAAAGATCCAAAGGGAGGTGAGATTTGGTATAAAGACGCACAACCTAAGAAAACCTATTTTGAGAATTTTTGAGTTTCTTTTAATGGCTTTTGTGGTATACCTACTTCTAAAGCTATATAAAAATAGCAGGAAGACTCCAGAAAACCTCTACAGAGAGATGCTCAAACTTTTAAAAATGCCAAACACTCTGCTCCCAGAGGAATTACTTAAAAACCTTAAAGGTTCAGAAGTATTTCCTTACGCTGAGTACATAGTAAAGCTTTATCAAAGGCACAGGTTTTCTCCTTACAAGATATACAAAGACGAAGTTCTCACAGGATACGAATCTATAAAAACCATGAAAAAACTCCTTAGAAATAACGCTCGTCGCTCCTGACTGTTATTACCGTATGCACATTACCTCTTGGGTTGAAATCGCCTATAACCTCAAGAAAGCGCGGCTTTAATGTCTCATAAAGTGCTGTGTATATCTCGTTGGTTGCCTGTTCGTGAGATATGTACCTATTCCTAAATTTGTTAAGCCAGAGCTTCAGAGACCTTAACTCTATTATGTACTTGTCTGGAATGTAGCGTATCTTTATTGTAGCGTAATCAGGATATCCAGAGCGAGGACAAAGACAGGAAAATTCAGGAAAAGTTATTTCAATAAGATAGTCCCTTTCAGGGGTAGGGTTTTCCCAAGGTTCCAACTCAGCAGACTCTATGGCAAGCTCTCCGTACTTTTTCTCCATAATGTATAATTTACAACAAAATGCGGTACTTTTTTGACTTAGTCTATGTCTTAACTCAGAAGGAAATAAAGGTAAGATACAAGAACAGTGTTTTGGGGTACTTCTGGTCAGTTATGCATCCTTTAGCTTTCGCTTTGATGTTCTACATAGCCTTTAAGGTTTTTATGAAAGTAAAAATAGAAGATTATCCCCTTTTTCTCATAACAGGGTTGTTCCCTTGGCAGTGGTTTTCTAATTCGGTAAGCTCCTCCCTTTTTGTGCTTATGGATAACGCCTCTCTTATAAAAAAGCTCAACTTTCCAAGGGAGCTCATCCCTCTGTCTTGTGTGATAAACCACTCCTTACATTTTCTTCTATCTGTGCCTGTGGTACTTATTTTTGCATATCTTTACGGTAAAAGCCCAAGCTGGTGGCTACCCTTAGGTTTGTTTGTAGTATTTGTGGTCCAATTCTTGCTTAGTTATGGCGTATCTCTTGCCGTTTCCTCCTTACACCTCTTTTTTCGCGATCTTGATAGGCTTGTGAGCATTTTTCTCACACTTCTTTTTTACATGACGCCTGTGGTTTATAGCGAGGATATGCTTCCAGAAAATTACAAATACATACTTTATCTTAATCCCATAGCTCCTCTGATAGTATGTTGGAGAAGGCTCTTTTTTGGACAGTCTTTTGAGTTAAACTTCCTACTTTTTGGATTTTTGTATTCTCTGATCATCTTTCTTGCAGGCTACAGCCTTTTTAGGAAGTTGTCTTGGAGGTTTGCAGAGGTTCTCTGATGAATCAGGCAGTAGTTATTTTTGACAAGGTAAGCAAATCTTACCCTTTCTATACACACATGACAGCAGGATTAAAAAAGTTCATCTTTACACTACCCTCTTCCTTAAAGGAGCTAAAAAGCAAGAGCTTTGAAGCCCTTAGGGATGTATCCTTTGAGGTTTATAAAGGTGAAACCTTTGGTATAGTAGGTAAAAACGGCGCAGGCAAAAGTACCATACTTGGCTTGATAGCAGGAGTTATAAAACCTACAAAAGGAAGGGTTATAGTAAGAGGAAAGGTAAGCCCTCTTTTAGAGCTTGGTGCTGGATTTCACAAAGATCTTACAGGTAGGGAAAATATAGTTCTCAACGGGGTTCTTATGGGAATGACCAGAAAAGAGGTTATGAAGAAGATGGACAGCATAATAGAATTTTCCGAGCTTGGAGATTTTATAGACCAACCTTTGAGGACTTACTCGTCAGGTATGGTTGCGAGGCTTGCCTTTTCCATAGTGGCACACTTAGACCCAGACATACTCCTAATAGATGAAGTGTTAGCGGTTGGAGATTTGAGTTTTCAAAGGAAGTGTCTGAAAAAAATGGAAGAGTTTAAGCAAAAGGGTATCACTATCATATTAGTGTCTCATTCTGTGGAGGACATAAAGAAGGTATGTGATAGGGTAATGTGGATAGAAAATCACACAGTGTATAAGATAGGAAAACCTCATGAAGTTATGGAAGAGTATGTCTTTACAAAGGGACTACCTGAACCTAAAATGATGTTATGAGCCTTACTGAACATCTTCCTTTCCCCGTGTGGGAAGGTTTTTTAAGGATAACATTGGCTTTCCTTTCGGGCGCTCTGATAGGCTTAGAGAGGGAAAAGAGAAGACAACCTGCAGGCTTTAGAACTCACTCCGTTCTGGCTCTTGGCTCCGCTCTTATGAGCGTGCTTTCCCTTTACACAGCTTACGCTTATGGTCAAGGTGTGTCAGCAGATCCATCCAGAATAGCATCACAGGTAATAACGGGTATAGGTTTCCTCGGTGCAGGTGCTATAATAAGGTTGGGTGTATCCATAAAGGGACTCACTACTGCTGCAAGCCTTTGGACTACAGCAGGTATAGGACTTTCCATAGGCATGGGCATGTACACTATGTCTCTTTTTGCTCTTTTGCTATTACTTCTTACCCTTTCTGCCATGAGCAGGATAGAAAAAGAGTTCATAAGAATGGGTACAAGGTATATAATAGAGTTAACCGTTGAAGGTGTAGAGGATCCTGTAAATTACCTGAGAGACTTCTTAAGAGACTTTGAAGTGCGTAGAGTATTAAAGCTAAAAGAAGGATTTGAAATAACTCTGCAGAGCGAACTTAACGAAAGAGAAAAAGATACACTTATGGAAAGGTTCATAAAGGATAAGTTCGTAAAAAGCGTAGAAATACTGTAAAATTTTGTTATGAAACAGATTGATTTTATGGGTATAAGGCAGTATGCCTATATCATTTCCCTAATTCTTATCTTTGTTAGCTTGTTCTCTCTGTACTGGAATGGTTTGAACTTAGGGCTTGATTTTACAGGCGGAACAGTTATAGAAGTGAAATATTCACCAAAGATAGACATAGCTAAGGTGAGAAAAGCTTTAGAAGATGAAGGTCTGCATTCTGTGCAGGTTCAGGATACTGCTTCTGGAACGGTGTTGGTAAAGCTCAAAGTGGGAGAACCAAAAGATAAAGCTCTTAGTGCTCTTAGAAAGCTTGGAAGCGCTGAGATTGTCAGTATGCAAAGTATAGGCGGTGTGATAAGCGATGAATTAAGAAGAAAAGCCATATGGTCTCTCTTAGTTGCTATAGGCGGAATACTACTTTACCTAGGCTACAGATTTGAGCCCTTATGGTCTCTTAGTGGTATAGTGGCTCTCGTTCACGATGTGCTCGTGGTTTTAGGTGCGTATTCTCTCACACAGAAGGAGATAAATCTTGATGTGGTAGCTTCCTTTCTTATAGTGGCGGGTTATTCTGTATCAGACACAGTGGTAGTATTTGATAGGATAAGGGAGAACCTTAGAATAAAAAAGGCTACAGACCTTAAGCAAGTGATAAATCTATCTATAAACCAAACCTTAGCAAGAACTCTAATGACATCTTTGACGGTCTTTGTGGTTGCTTTTACTCTGTTCTTACTGGGTGGACCTGCTCTCTCTGACATTATGTTTGCCTTTGTAATAGGCATAGCGGTTGGTACTTTATCTTCCATATTTGTTGCAAGCGCTCTCATGTTAGATATAAAGAAGAGGGTTTTTAATGAAATCACAGTATGAGCATGCCATCACCATAGCTGTAAAATCTGTATCTTTCTTTCACTGCTAACTTATAAGCCTCAAGCACAAACTCCCTGCCTGCAAAAGCAGAAACGAGCAGAAGCAAAGAAGACCTTGGCAGATGAAAGTTAGTTATCATAGCAGACACCACCTTAAACTCATACCCAGGGTATATGTAAAGGTCTGTTTTTCCACGAAAGGCACAGAAAGGCTTGGTCTCTAAGGCTCTTACCACTGTTGTGCCTACTGCAACCACCCTTTTACCTTCTTCTTTCACCTGTTTTATGAGCTCTACGGTTTCTTCTGGCACTTCTGCATACTCCGCATCCACCTTATGTTCTTTTACATCACTAACCTTAACGGGTTTGAAAGTGCCATAAGAGACATGCAGAGTTATAAAGGCTTTTCTTATGCCAAATTCATCAAGTCTTTTAAGAAGCTCCTCAGAAAAGTGAAGGGATGCGGTAGGTGCCGCAACAGAACCTTCCTTTTGAGCAAACACTGTCTGGTAATACACCTTGTCTATTTCCTCCTCTTCCCTTTCCAAGTAAGGTGGTATAGGTATGTGCCCATGTTTGTAAAGTGCCTGCACAGGATCGTGTGCGCAAAGCTCCACAAGGAACTTCCCTTCGCTTATGTGCTTGAGGATCTTGACCTCAAAGTCATCAGCTATACGGATAGAAAGCCCTCCTTTTATGTTTTTCCCACCTACGAGCGCTTCCCAAAGGTTATTTTCCACAAAGTCTGTAAGGAGCACCTCTACCTTTCCACCCGTTGGTTTTTCTCCGTAGAGTCTCGCGGGTAATACTTTTGTGTTGTTAAACACAAGAAGGTCTCCTTCTTCTAAATAAAGGGGTAAATTCCAAAATATGTCGTGTTTTATACTTTTGTCTTTTCTGTCTAATACCATAAGCCTTGCCTTGTGTCTTTCCGTAAGGGGATACTTAGCTATGAGTTCCGGTGGTAGTTCATAATCAAAATCTTCCAACCTCATGCCAAAAATTTATATTTTATATCTCATGCAGGAAGTGATATTTGAAAAAGGTATAAAGCACACCGCTCACGGGCTTAACTTTTACATGTCTTATTTTGACGATATAGCCAAGGTGCTTCCAAGGGAAGAACTCTGTTTTGTGGTGGGTGGATGGGTAAGAGACAGAATTTTAGGTGAGCCCGTAGGTTATAACATTGATGTGGATCTGCTTGTGACATGCGATCCTACCAAAGTAGCAAAAGATTTTGCTAATCTTATAGGTGGTACTTACTTTGAGTTTGAAAAGAAGGGTTTTTTGGTAAAAAGGCCTACTATTGCTACAGTGATACTAAAAATACCTCCTTATAAATACCGCTTTGATTTTGCTCAGATAAAAGGCAAAGACATAGAGAAGGCTCTAATAGAGGACTTACTGTCAAGAGATTTTACAGCAAACGCTATGGCAGTAAGCATAGATGATGTGCTGAGCATAGGAGCAAAGCAGACCATCATCTACGATCCTGCAAAGGGCATAGAAGCCCTTCAGGAAGGAAAGCTCAGACCCATTTCTTTAAAGAATTTGGAGGAAGACCCCGTTAGAATACTAAGAGGTTTTAGGCTTGCGGTAGAGAAAAATCTTGAGTTAACAGAGGATTTTTACCACTTTGTAAAAAAGAAGGGACACATGCTTACAAAAGTCCCAAGTGAAAGAATAACCCTTGAGCTTTTTAAAATACTAAGGCATAACCAAAGCGCAAAAGTTATAAGAGACCTCTACGAGAATGGCGTTTTGGAGGTTATCTTTCCCGAATTTAGCCATATGAGAAAAATAAAAGATCAGGGAGAACATCACATATATCCCCTTGATGAACACACCTTAAGGGTTTTGTCTGCTTTGGAAAAGGTGATAGAAGAAAGGGAAAGGTATTTAAGCCCAGATCTGAGTAAGAATTTGGGAACTATGCAAGTACACGGTGAGTTTTCTGACATTGAACTTCTAAAGCTTTCTGCCCTGTTTCACGACATAGCAAAACCTCACACTTTTGAGATAAGAAACGGGAAGATCACCTTTTACAACCACGATAAATTGGGAGCTCAGATAGTTAAAGAGATAGGCAGAAGGCTAAAGTGGAGTGATACCGCAACAGAGTTTGTTTCTAAGCTTGTGGAAGAACACCTAAGACCCTTTTATCTCAGAGAATCTCTCAAGAGAGGACAGCTCACAGACAGAGGCAAAGCCAAGTTTTGGAAAGAGTGTGAAGAAATTTCTGCGCACCTTTTCCTTCATGCTATAGCAGATGCCATTGCAAGCAAAGACACAGAAGAAGACATGCAAGACCTCATCAAAACCATAAAAGAGCTTGAAACTTATAGAAAGGAAAAGTACGAAAAGATACCCATAAAGTCTCTGCTCACAGGTAGAGAGATTATGGAGATTTTTAGACTGCCAGAGGGACCTAAAATAGGTGAGATCAAAAGAGCTTTAGAACAGGCACAGCTCAATGGTATAGTGAAAACAAAAGAAGATGCCATAAAGTTTGTGAAAAACTTTATCTCTCAAACTCAAAATTAACAGGTACTCCTTCCTTATCTCTTATTTCAAAGGTTATACCGCATGCATCACCGTGCTGTCCTACTTTACCCAGAGGTTGCCACCTTTTTACACTTTCTCCTTTTCTCACAAAGAGCTTTTGAGCTTTTCCGTAAACCGCTATGTACCTACCTGTATCCACCATAAGGAGCCACCTATAGCTTTTAATGTCATCACCTGCATAAATGACCTTTCCGTTATCAACAGCTCTGAAAAATTCATCGCAAGAGGTTTTTATGAAGTATCCCTTTTGAAGCTTTACTGGCGTGCCCTTCACAGGCATAGGGACAGTGATGGGAGCTTTTACTTGTGGTTCTTCTTTTTTTCTTGGTTCTTTTTGTGTTTTCTCTTTTGGCGTTATGTCCCTTAGTTCTATCTTAACGAGCCCACACCCGCTAAGAAAGATAATGAAGGACAGGAGGATAGCTTTCATTTTCTATCTGATTATAAGCTGAGGGGATCTCTTCCACTATATCAAGAGCTCTTACGCTTTCTGTATGCCTTTTCCTTTCTGCTATTTCGCCTGCAAGCCCGTGTAAGAAAACTCCCAACCTTAGCGCGTCCAAAAGGGGAATACCTCTGCCCATGAGCGAAGTAAGGATGCCTGATAACACATCTCCGCTTCCACCTTTTGCCATAGCTGGACTTCCCCTCAAAGACACAAAGGCATAACCATCTGGTGTAGAAATAACGGTTCTTGAAGACTTAAGAACAAGAAAGCAGTTCCACTTTTGGGAAAACTCCTGAGCCACATCTATGAGGTTATGCACTATAGAGTCCTTCTCGTATCCGCTTAACCTCGCAAACTCACCCACATGAGGTGTAAGCACCGTGGGATACTCTCTCTCTTTTAGGATGTTCAAGTCTTTAATGTTAGCCAAGTTGTTTATGGCATCTGCATCCAAAAGTAAAGGCTTTTTAATATCCTTTATGAGTTTTTTCACTATACTTTCTCCCTCTTGGTAAGTTCCCATACCCATGCCCACACCTATTGCTGAAAAACTATCCTGCATCTGTATGATCCTGTCAGCGCTCTTTTCACTTAGTCTGTCCTCACCTTCAAGGGGTATACTCATTTCTTCTGTTAGAGCTATCTCAAAAATCTGGTTTAAGCCCTTAGGAACACCTACGCTGACAAGCCCTGAACCCGTTCTTGTGGCAGCTTTAGCGGACATGATCAGAGCTCCTGTTTTCCCTACGCTTGACCCTACCAAAAGTACATGTCCCATCTTCCCTTTATGAACATCAGGCTCTCTTTTGAAAACCTTTACCTTTTCTAAAACTTCCCTTTTGACCTCCTCTGCCAAAAACTTGGGCAAGCCTATAGAGGCTACATATATCTTTCCACACCTTTTGGCAGATGGCTGTAGAATGTGGCACACTTTGGGAAACTCAAAGGTTACAGTAATGTCTGCCTTCACGCTGGGTTCATACACCTGAGAGCTATCCGCAGAAAGCCCAGAAGGAATATCAACAGACAACACGGGTATCTGGGAGGTATTTATAAAGTTTATCCATTCCACTACATGACCTTTGATGGGAGGTTTAAAGCCTGTGCCAAAGATGGCATCCACTATAAGGTCATAATCTTTATGTGGTTTTTCTGTAAGTGGATAACAGCCTAAGTTTTTTAATATGCTGAGGTTCAAAAGAGCATCACCCTTTAACTCCTCTCCATGCACTAAAAAGTAATCCACCTTGTAGCCACTCAAGTAAAGATGTCTAACCGCTACGAGCCCATCTCCTCCGTTGTTTCCCTTGCCTATAAAAAAAAGAATCTTTTTCGCATTGGGAAACTCTTTTTTTATGACTTGTACTATCCTCAAACCTGCGTTTTCCATAAGCAGAAAAGATGGAATACCTATATCTGTTGTGGCTTTTAGGTCCATTTGAGACATCTCTTGAGCTTTGAGTATTTTCATCTTATTTTTGCAAGGTTCTCCATTATGTACCTAAGATTTTTCGGGTCTATGAGCTTTATACCCACTCTGTCCGCCCACCTTCTTAGACCTTCATCACCAGAGACCAGTATAGCGTCAAGCTCGTAAGATAGCAAAAGCACATCAACATCTTCCTTACTATCTATTATGCCTACTCTGAGAGCTTCTCTGTACTTTTCTCTGAGTTTATTTATTATCCTTCCTACTTGTTCTTCCGTGAGCTTTCCTGCTTCTTTGGTATGTTCTTCTGCTATCCTTAGTCCTTTGTTTATCCTGTGCCTTACTTCTTCTATAAACTCGTAGAGAAACTCCGCAGGCACCATAAGACCCCACTTCCTGGGAGACCTTATCCTAACGACAAGCTCAAATTTTGGAGCTAACTCTCCTAAGTTTACCATCTTTGTAAACTCGTAATACACAGAAGTAGGCATAAAGAAGTTGGCGTTTGTATGAGATGCAAGGGAAATAAAGTTTTCTATGGCTCCAAGCTGATCCGCTTCAAACTGAGTATAAACATCAGGGTTTGTAAAAACGCTCGTATCAAGGACAAAGGTATCCATAACTTACCTTACCCTAAAGCTTTTTCTGTGTATATCTGTAATGCCGTATCTTTTTAATAGCTCTCTGTGTCTGCTCGTAGGATATCCTTTGTGCCTTCTAAAGTCGTACTCAGGAAATACTCTGTGGTAGTGTTCCATTATTTTGTCTCTTAGGACCTTTGCTACTATAGAAGCGCACGCGCAACTGAGACTTTTCTCATCTCCTTTTACAAGAGGAAGACAGTTATAACCTTCCAACTTCACATGGTCTGTGATAACTACATCAAAAGGGTGTTTGAGGTCCTCCAAAGCTCTTTTCATAGCAAGTTTTGTAGCCTGCAAAATGTTTATCCTGTCTATTACCACACTGTCCACTACCGCTGTCCCTATTGCAAGCGCCTTTGCCTTTATAAGCTCGTAAGCGCTTTCCCTTTCTTTTGGAGACATTTTTTTGGAGTCTTTGTCTATAAAGGGTTCTGTAAAGGGAGGGAGTATGACCGCTACCGCCACAACTGGACCCGCAAGGGGTCCACGCCCTGCCTCATCTACACCCGCAACTATGAGATTCTTTTCCCAGAAGGAAAGCTCGTACTCTATCACTTCTTCTTTTCCCAAGGTTTTATCTCTCTAACTTTACCTGATGCCTCTTTACCCTTGTACTTGCGCAGGAAGTAAAGCTTTGCCCTTCTTACCTTTCCGTACTTTACTACCTCTATCTTTTCTATGTTGGGACTGGCAAAAGGAAATATCCTTTCAATACCTACACCGTAGGACTCCTTGCGCACAGTGAAGGTCTTGTTTATACCGCTTCCCCTTATTCTTATGACCACTCCTTCAAAGGGCTGTATGCGTTCTTTCTCTCCTTCTACTATCTTGTAATGGACCCTTACCGTATCGCCTACCTTAAAGGGGGGATACTCCTTTTTAGGCTGGTATATGTTCTCCACTTCATGCAGAAGACCGCTCATTTTTTTACCTCCTTTACAGAGAAACTGATTATACCACAAACCCGTTATAATGTTTAGCATGCTTTGGAAGTTGTCCGTTTTTGAGCTAAGAGAATTGATACTAAAAAAGGAAGTTAAAGTTTCAGAAGTCGTTGAAAGCTTTGCAGAAAGGTTCTCTTCTACAGAGGATAAAGTAAAAGCTTTTATAACTCCCCTTTACGAACAGGCTCTTGAGCGCGCCAAAGCTATGGATCAAAAAGTAGAAGACAAACCCCTATTTGGCATACCTGTGGCAATAAAGGATAACATAAATGTGAAAGGATTCAAAACCACATGCGCCTCAAAGATGCTTGAAAACTTTATATCCCCGTATTCTGCTACAGTAGTTGAAAGGTTAGAATCCGCAGGTGCTCTGATAGTAGGAAAGACTAACATGGACGAGTTTGCTATGGGTTCTTCCACCGAGTACTCTGCCTTCTTTCCTACTAAAAATCCTTGGGACCTTCAGAGGGTGCCAGGTGGTTCTTCTGGAGGTTCTGCTGTGGCTACCTGTGTGCTTTCCGCTCCTTTGTCTTTGGGTTCTGACACGGGAGGTTCCATACGCCAGCCTGCCTCCTTCTGTGGTGTTATAGGTCTAAAACCCACTTACGGAAGGGTATCACGCTACGGACTTGTTGCCTTTGCATCTTCCCTTGACCAAATAGGACCCTTTGGAAGAAGAACCTTAGATACCGCACTTCTTCTTGAGGTGATCTCAGGTAGAGATGAGAAAGACTCCACGAGCGCTGATGTGCCCGTGCCCCAGTTTTCCCAAGAAGCAAAGAAGGAACTCAAAGGATTAAGGATAGGTGTGCCCAAAGAGTTCTTTGAGTTTGAGATGCAAAAGGAAGTCAAAGAGCTTTTTGAAGAGTTTTTGAGACAGATGGAGAAAAACGGATTTTCCACAGAGGAGGTCTCTCTGCCCCATGTTAAATACTCCATACCTGCCTACTATGTGATAGCCCCCTCGGAAGCATCTTCCAACTTAGCACGGTATGACGGTGTCAGATACGGGTATAGAACCAAGGACTACTCGGATCTCTTTGAGATGTACTCAAAAACAAGAGATGAGGGTTTTGGACAAGAAGTAAAGAGAAGGATCATGATAGGCACCTTTGCTCTATCCAGTGGATATTACGATGCGTATTACCTGAAAGCTATGAAAGTGAGAACTCTAATAAAGAAGGATTTTGAGGAAGCCTTTAAGAGAGTGGACATTATAGCCTGTCCCACCGCTCCCACCGTTGCCTTTAAGTTTGGCGAAAAAACATCAGACCCCATACAGATGTATCTTTCTGACATATTTACTGTGCCAGTAAACCTTGCAGGACTGCCTGCCATATCTATACCCATAGGTATGTCAGATGGACTGCCAGTGGGCGGACAGCTTATAGGAAAACCCTTTGACGAAACTACCCTTTTGAGAGTATCCTATCTTTGGGAACACATATACGAACACTATAAGCTCCTTCCTAAGTTATAATTCTTCTATGCGAGATATACTAATAACAGATGTTTCTTTAAGGGATGGCATACAGTGTATCTTAGCTACGCGCGTAAGAACCGAGGACATGCTACCTATTATTGAAGTTCTTGATAAATGCGGTTTTTGGTCTTTGGAGGTGTGGGGAGGTGCCACCTTTGACGTGTGTCTTAGATACCTAAAAGAAGATCCGTGGGAAAGGCTCAGAAAGTTCAAAGACAGAGCAAAGAATACCAAATTGGAAATGCTCTTAAGGGGACAGAACATAGTGGGATACAGACACTATCCTGATGATGTGGTAGAAGCTTTTGTGAAAAAGGCTTATGACAATGGTATAGAGGTCTTTAGGATCTTTGACGCTCTTAACGATGTTAGAAATATGAAAAAAGCCATTCAAGTGGCAAAGAAACTGTCCGCCATAGTAAAGGGGGTGCTCTCTTACACCATAAGTCCTGTGCATACAGTGGAGTATTACTTAGGTATAGCAAGACAGCTCGTAGACATGGGCATTGACATTATATCCATAAAAGACCAAGCAGGATTGCTATCTCCCAAAATGGCTTACGACCTTGTAAGCACTCTCAGATCCGAATTTCCCCATTATCCCATACACCTGCATACACAAACTACAGCAGACTTAGCAGAGATGGCACAGCTCAAGGGCATAGAGGCAGGAGCGGATATGATAGATACAGTTTTTTACAGTCTTTCTGGTCAGACCGCTCACCCACCGGGAGAAACCATGATATATGTGCTGAGAGAGTTTGGCTATAAGGTAAGTGTAGATGAAAAGCTCTATCAAAAAGCAGGCGATATGTTTAGAGAGGTACGCAAAAAGTATGCCAAATACGATGTTTTACCACCGTATCCAGATGTGGGCGTGCTTTCCCATCAAGTTCCCGGTGGAATGATAACCAACTTTATAAGCCAACTTAAAGAACAGGGCATGGAAGATAAGCTTAGCGAAGTTTTAGAAGAAGTAAAGAGGGTAAGAGAAGATTTAGGATATCCACCTTTAGTTACACCAACAAGTCAGATAGTGGGATCTCAAGCCTTTTTGAATGTGCTTCATGGAGAGAGATACAAAGTAGTCACTAAAGAGACCAAGGACTATGTAAAAGGTCTTTATGGCAAGCCACCAGCACCCATAAAGGAGGAGATAATAAAGAAAATCTTAGGAGAAGAAGAGACCATATATCACATAAGACCAGCAGACCTTTTGGAACCAGAATTGGATAAGCTCAGGCAAGAAGCTATAAAAGCGGGAGCCAGAAACGAAGAAGATATACTTTCTTATGCTCTTTTCCCTTTGGTTGCAAAAGAGTTCTTTGAATGGAGAGAAAAGTTTGAAAGGGGAGAGGCACTGCCACCTCAGTTAGAAGAAGATATAAAGGAGGAGAAAAAAGAATCTATACCAGTAGAGTTTGTGATAACAGTCCATGGTGAGCAGTATCATGTGCAGATAGCAGGCAGAGGAGAACCCACACCAGAAGGTAAAACTTTCTTTATAAGGCTTGACGGACAACTTGAAGAGGTACTTGTAAAACCCCTAAGGGAAATAGAAAGCGTAGGCATACCTTACGGTGATATACCAGCAGGAGGAGAGGTAAAACCCAAAAGACCAAAGCCCGTAGGCATAGGAGACATAACCTCTCCCATATCAGGTAAGGTGGTAAACATAAAGGTGAGTAAGGGTCAGAAAGTCAAAGAGGGAGATGTGCTCTTTGTTGTAGAAGCTATGAAGATGGAGAATGAGATACACAGCCCAATAGATGGTACAGTAGAAGAGATTCTCGTCTCCGTAGGTGAGGTTATAAACCCTGACGAAGTGGTAATAAGGATAAAACCAGCGCTATGAATGAGGTTAAGGTCTTCATACTTGAAGACGATAAGGACCTATCAGAGATAATTAGCTACAATCTGAGGAAAGAAAATTATTCAGTAAAAGCCTTTCACAGAGGGGTTGATCTTCTAAAAGCTCTTCAGGAAGAAACCCCAGATCTCATACTTCTTGATGTAATGGTACCAGACTACGACGGGTTTAGGATCGCAAGCATACTAAAATCAAGACCAGACATGAAAGAACTGCCCGTAATATTCATAACGGTAAAAGATGCGGAAGAAGATAAACTAAGAGGTTTTTCTCTTGGAGCAGATGACTACATAACCAAACCCTTTTCCATTAAAGAGCTCATGGCAAGAGTAAAAGCGGTGCTCAAAAGGGCAGGCAAGATAAAGAAAGAAGGAGTTTTTAAACTTGGAGACCTTGAGGTGGATACCCAAAGACGCGAGGTAAGAAGAGGTAAAGAAAAAATATATCTTACCCCTACAGAGTTCAAAATACTTGAGTGTCTTCTTGAAAACTACGCAAGGCCTGTAAGCAGAGAGTATCTTATAGAGGTGGTGCTCCAAAAGGATGTATACGACAGAACCATAGATGTTCATGTAAAAAACCTCAGGGAAAAGCTCGGGAAAGAAGGACAAGCCATAAAAACTGTAAGAGGCTTTGGATATAAGATAGAGCTATGAAGTGGTTCTTGGTAGCCTTCTTTAGCATATACTCTTTCTTGCATCTTTATGTGTTTTTTAAACTCATAAAACCTAACTTTTCTACGCAAAAAAGTATAGCTTTCCTAGTCCTTTTTTGCGTAATGGTGCTATCTCCTGTATTGTGGAGAGCGTTGGAAGCCAAAGAAAACGGCACTTTGACTTACTGGGTTGCTTTCCTGAGCTTGCTCTGGATGGGTTTTATCCTTTATGTGGTGTTCTTTTCTCTTACTATTGACGCTTACAGAGGCATAGTTTTTCTAAGCAAACGTCTTTTTGGGGTAAATCCTATACCTACTCCTTCATCAAGACTTTCCATGTATTTAGTGGTGTTTTTAAGCTTGTGCCTATCCGCATACAGTTATTACGAGACCCTACGGTTGGAGGTCATAAGGATAAAGATACAAACAGATAAACTACCTATAAGTAAGCTAAGAATAATGCACATTTCAGATGTGCACCTTGGTCCTGTTATGGGAAAGGACAAGATAAAACTCATAAAAGAAGTATGGGAAAAGGAAAAGCCAGATATCATAGTTTCTACAGGCGATCTTGTTGATGGCAATATGAGAAGAAAAGATGGGCTTGCAAATATGCTTGCAAGCATGTCCGCATCCTTGGGAAAGTTTGCAGTCCTTGGAAACCATGAGTATTACCGAGGCATTGATCAAGCAATAGATTTTACGGAAAGGGCAGGTTTTGTATTGCTAAGGGGTGAGGTAAGAGACTTGGGACCCATCTTAGTGGTTGGAGTTGATGATGACGATTGTAGGTTTTTTAACGCATGCCAAGGAGAAATTGATGAGTACAAACTTTTGGAAAAGGTACAGAAAGGAAAGTTTATCCTACTTTTGAAACACAAACCAAGGCTAAATCCCATGTCTGTAGGACTATTTGATCTCATGCTTTCGGGGCATACCCACGGAGGACTCTACAAACCCATAGGGGATATCTTTCTCAAAAAGCTCTTCATCACAGACAGAGGATTTTTGCGTTTAGGGAGTTCTTACATCTTTGTGAGCAAGGGTGTAGGCACAGGCGGACCTCCCATGAGGCTTTTTTCTCCACCAGATGTTGCCATTATTGACCTTGTGAAAAAGTAATGCACGCTCTTATAAAAGACACAAAGAGGGGGTGCGGATCAAAAGGCTTGCTTTTAAATTCGGGATGAAACTGGCATCCTATGTACCAAGGGTGGTCTTTGAGCTCAATAATTTCTACCAGCTTTCCATCGGGAGAGAGGCCTGAAAAAACTATGCCAGCCTTTTGGTAAACATCTCTGTAGGCGTTATTAAATTCGTATCTGTGCCTGTGTCTTTCGTAAACTACTTCTTTACCGTATATGTTTCTCGCTTTGCTTCCTTCTACAAGCACGCAAGGATAAGACCCCAGCCTCATAGTTCCACCAAGACGGTCTATAGCCTTTTGATTTTCCATAAGGTCTATGACTGGGTAAGGTGTGTTTGGATCAAACTCTGTAGAGTTGGCTTTTTCCATTCCCAAAACGTTCCTTGCAAACTCTACACACATGAGTTGCATACCTAAACATATACCAAAGGTAGGCACTCCCTTTTCCCTCCCGTATTTTAAAGCCCTTATCTTACCCTCTGTACCTCTCTCTCCAAACCCACCGGGCACAAGAATACCGTCCAGATTTTCTAACATCTCTTCCTTCAAGTCCTCTGAGTTTATCCACTGGATATCCACTTTCACACCGTTTGCTATACCCCCGTGCAAAAGCGCTTCGTGTATACTTTTGTAAGAATCCTTCAGAGACATGTATTTACCCACAACCCCTATCTTTACCTCCCCCTGAACACTTCTTATCTTTTCCATTATGCTTTCCCATCTTGTTGGAAGTTCTTTGTAAGACAATCCAAAATGCTCCGCTATTATCCTGTCTACGCCTTGTCTTTTCAATATTATTGGTACTTCGTATATGTACTCTACGTCAGGTGCAGAAATGACTGAGCTCTCCTTTACATTGGTGAACAGAGATATCTTCTCCTTTATGCTTTTGGGAAGCTCCATTTCAGACCTACAGACTATCATGTGGGGCTGTATACCTATGGCTCTGAGCTCTTTTACCGAATGTTGTGTGGGCTTGGTTTTTAGTTCACCCGCACTCTTTATGTAAGGTACATAAGTAACATGAACAAACAGTATGTCTTCTTTCTTTGATTCTAAGGACAGCTGCCTTATAGCTTCTAAGAAAGGTAGGCTCTCTATATCTCCAACAGTACCACCCACCTCCACTATAGCTATGTCGCTGTCCTTCTCTATAGACCTTATGAGTTTTTTTATCTCATCGGTTATATGAGGTATAACTTGTACAGTAGCACCAAGATATCCACCTCTTCGCTCTCTCTCCAAAACATTAAAGTAAACCCTTCCTGCAGTTATGTTATTTTTCCTACTCATACGGGAGTAGGTGAATCTTTCGTAATGGCCAAGATCCAAATCCGTCTCCGCACCGTCTTCCGTGACGTAAACTTCTCCATGCTGGTATGGACTCATGGTTCCTGGATCCACATTTAAGTAAGGGTCAAGTTTTTGAAAAGTGATGGTGTATCCTAGTTCTTCAAGAAGGGAGCCTATGGATGCTGACGTTACACCTTTTCCGAGGGCAGAAAGCACACCACCAGTGACGAAGATGAACTTTGCCATGTGAGAATATTTTAAGTTATCTGATGCTCATATTCCTTTCGGTAGATTTTCCACCTGGGTGGTGATAGGCTACTGGAACAGCCAAGGGAAGAAGTATCGTATATTTTAAAAACTTTAGGGTCTGACGGCTCATGAACGAAGACAAACACCGTGTTGTTGGGAAGGAATTTCATCTGGGACTTCCAGTTTTTTATCTGCAAAAGTATGTCTTTTAACCTTTCTTTTACTTCTTCTGCGGACAGTTTTTCTTTTAACATTGCGTTTGTATCTTCAAAAAACCACTCTCCATCCTTTATGTTTTGGATCATCTCAAGAACTTTCTCCTCAGAAGGTATACCGTAAAATCTCATAAGCTTAATTCTAACACATATCCTCTTCCAACTTGGTTATTAGGTCTACCCTTCTTTTGTGCCTTCCGCCACCAAATTCTGAGGCAAGCCATGTGGATACAATAGATAGAGCCAGCTCTTCACCCAAAACCCTACCTCCTAAGCAGAGGACATTAGCGTTGTTGTGCTCTCTGCTCACCTTTGCCATGTACTCATTGGTACAGAGAGCTGCATACACTCCCTTGAACTTGTTGGCAGTTATACACATACCTATACCTGTTCCGCAGATGAGTATCCCCTGCTGTGCTTCGCCTCTTTGAATGGCAAGAGCCACCTCACGGGCAAAAAGGGGATAATCCGTAGATTCTGCAGAGTCTGTGCCAAAGTCTATAACTTGATAACCCCTTGATATGAGAAACTCCTTTATTTTTTCTTTGAGGTGATAACCTGCGTGGTCAGCACCTATGGCTATCTTCATGACTAAAAGATTATAAGCTTACTCCTTTAACCTTGCAACCTTAAGTTTTCTTATACAGCACAACAGGAAAGGTGAGAGACATCTTTGAAAAAACTCTGGGCACATAGTTTTATGGCTTCAGAAAGAGTGGGGTAAACATCCACAGTTTCTATTACTTCCTGTAAAGTAAGTCCGTATTTTACAAGCAGGACCCCTTTGTGTATAAGCTCCGCTCCATGAGGTGAGAGTATGTGAAGTCCAAGGATCTTCCCACTTTTCTTTTCTGCAACCAATTTAATGAGTCCCTCTTCTCTAAAGCTGAGAACTGCTCTTGGAACCTTAGAAAAATCAAGAACTCTAACATCAACATCATAACCTATGCCTTTTGCCTCCTCTTCCTTTAAGCCTACGCTGGAAAGTTCTGGGTCTGTAAATATAGCGTGTGGTACGGATGAGTAATCCACCTTTTTCTTATTTCCAAGAAGCGCATTCTGTGCTGCTATACCACCTTCCATTGCTGCAACGGTGACTAACATAAACTTACCTACGCAATCACCAGCAGAGTATATATCCCCATTGGTGGTTTGCATAAACTCGTTTACTTCTATAAATCCCCTCTTATCTGTCTTCACGCCTACTATCTCTAAACCTATATCTTTTGTATTTGGCGTTCTGCCCGTTGCAATGAGGAGATCTGTTCCTTTTATGACTTTTTTGTTTTTTTCGTGCTCTACCTCCAGTAAAATGTGTACCCCATCTTTACTAACCCTAAGTACCTTTGTGCTTGTTAATATCTCCATTCCCTCCCTTTCAAGCAGTTCCCTTAATTTAGTTCTAAGCTCTGGTTCCTCTCCCATAGCAATGTCTGAAAGCGCTTCCAAAAGGGTTACCTTACTTCCCAACCTGAGAAAAGCTTGTCCTAATTCAAGCCCTATGGCACCACCACCTACAATTATCAGGTGTTCAGGTAAGTGATCCAAGTCAAATATGGTATCGCTCGTGTAGTACCTAACATCATTTAAATTTTCTATCGGTGGAATAGATGGTTTTGAACCTGTTGTGATAACCGCCTTGTAAAAACTTATCTCTTTATCTCCTATCAGAGCTTTACCGTTAGCGATAAACCTACCTTTTTGCTGTCTGTACTCTATGGTAGGATAAGCATCAAGCACATCCCAGTATTTTTCTTTTCTTAATCTCTCAAGGAGTTTCTCCTTTATCTCCACTATCCTTTTCATATCCACTCTGCCTTCCTTTGCACAAACCTTGATGGTGTTAGCTATTTCTATGAAATACTTGGAAGGTATACAACCTCTGTTGAGGCATGTACCACCTATTACACTGTTTTCTACAACTAAAACCTTTGCTCCAAGCTCAGAAGCCTTGATGGCGGAAGCAAAACCTGCAGAACCACCTCCTAAAACAAAAAGGTCATAAACCTCCCTTTTGGGTATGTAAACTTCGGGAACATCTTCAATGGGTTCTGCACCGTATCCGGCTTTTTTAACAGCTTCTATGAGCTTTTCTACTTGCGCTTCTCCTTCTACCTGTGCATAACCTTGAGGGAAATAAACTTTGGCATGCTTAACACCCTCAACGCCTTCAAGAGCTCTCTTGACCGTTTGAGCACAGTGCTCACAAGTCATTCCTGTTATTCTAAGTTTGATCATAATCCTTCCTCCTTAAAACTTGGTCTCTCCTATAACCTTGCCCATGTATTGCCCAGCTCTGGATATGGCTTTGAGAATGTTATCCTCTTTGACACCATCTTCTGCAACTACTACTGCTATACGGTTTTTGAGAGAAGTCTCTACCCACTTAACGCCTTCTACTTGAGAGATGGCCTTTTTGACAGCTACAGGACACATCTCACAAGTCATACCCTCTACATCAATAACCACAACCTTTTTAGCAAAAGAAAGACCCATCAACACCAACAAAGATAACATAACCTGCTTCATGATTTAACCTCCGTAAACTTTAGTAAGCACATAGGGGTAAAAGGTTGCAACTACAAGGAGTAAAAGAGATATCCATGCTAAACCTTTGCTCAGGTTTTTAATCCACGAAGGTTCTTCACAAGCACATTCAACTTTTCTTTTTTTGTACAATCTGTAAAGTGAGTATGCTACACTCATATAGCCTACCGTAAGAAAGTACCATCTGTAAGGTTCAAGAACGCTTAGTCTACTTAAGCTTCCTACTGAAACACCAAAAATTACAAACAGAGTGGGGTGCTATACAGCAAGAACCTGCAAAAAAAGATGCAAGAAGCCCTACTACACTTGCGATAGCTTCTCTCATATCAACAACCTCCTTTTACTAACTTTTTTACAGCGTCTAAGAATTCTTCCAATGCTCTTATATCACCTGCTTCCACGCTTGGCTTAACGCAGGACTGAACATGCTCCTCAAGAAGCTTGACCGCTACCGAGCTAAGAGCGGATCTCACAGCAGATATCTGAATCAGTATTTCATCACAGCTTCTTTTCTCCTGAATCATCTTCTGTAAGCCCTTTATCTGACCCTCTATCTTTGAAAGTCTGCTGACTAGCTCCTTTACACTTTCTTCAGACAGGTAAATATCGCACCTCTCCATACCTATACCTCCTACTGGTATAAGATAGTCCAGAAACTTCGCTTTTTAATATGATTTACATCAATTATTAGAATTTTTTCAGCTCTATACGGTACTTCTGTATCCTATAATCAAGTTGTCTGAGTGTGTAGCCCAAAAGCTTAGCAGCCCTTGACTTTACATACCCTGTCTTTTCAAGAGCTTTTATTATCTCTTCCCTTTCGGTAAGCTCTATTATAGAAGGCAGGTGCTTGGGCTCTTCTTTATGGAGTTCAACAAAAAAGTAAGAAGGAAGGTCCTTTTCTCTTATAATACCATCCTTCAGGATAACTAGCCTTTCTATTGTGTTTTCTAACTCTCTTATATTGCCTGGCCAAGGGTATTCCATCATTATTTCCAAAGCTTTTATGTCTATCCTAACATTCTTGTTATAGCGCTGATTAAAGAGATTTAAAAAGTGGTCTATAAGCACGGGTATGTCTTCTTTCCTTTCTCTAAGAGGCGGTATGTGTATGGGAACTACGCTAAGGCGGTAGTAGAGGTCTTCCCTAAAACTTCCCTTTTGCACAAGATCCCACAGGTCTTTGTTGGTTGCGGATATGATCCTCACATCTACTTTTATACTCCTTTCACTGCCAAGCTTTTCTATCTCCCTATCCTGAAGAACTCTTAGTATTTTGGGTTGCAAGGAGAGGGGCATATCACCTATCTCGTCAAGAAAAACAGTGCCACCGTTAGCTATCTCAAACTTACCTTTCTTGGAAGTGTAAGCACCGGTAAAAGCACCCTTTTCGTATCCAAAGAGCTCCGCTTCAAGAAGGGTTTCTGGTATAGCGGAGCAGTTTATGGTAATAAAAGGCTTTTCTTTCCTACTACTCAAAAAGTGTATGGCTTTTGCTACAAGACTTTTTCCCGTCCCGCTCTCACCCGTTAAAAGTACTGTTGTATCTGTTTGAGATACTTTTTCTATAAGGTCTATGAGGTTCTTTATAGCTATGCTTCTGCCTATGATACCTTCAAGACTATACTTTTTACCCAATGCCTGCGTTAGAGCTTTCTTCTCTTCTTCCCACTCCTGTCTTTCTAAATTTATCCTTTCTTCAAGTTTATAAAGCATGCCTATCATAGTCCCCAGTATAATAAGTAGCTCCACCGCTTTTTCTACGCTATCCTTTTTATCAAAGCTTTTAAAAACCGCAAGCACCCCTATGATCTCACCACCAACTCTAACAGGCACCGCTATAAAGGATTCACTACCCTCCAGTCTGTCCTTTAGTCCAGTTCTGTTTATGTATGCGCCGACGCTAAGGTCAGATAGAACTACAGGTACACCGCTTTTGTATACCTTCCCCACTATTCCCTCACCCCGTTTAAAAAGCCCTCTTTCTACCTCATCCTCTTTTAGTCCAAAGGCTTTGACTATCTTTAAAAGCTTAAGGTCTTTTCTGTAAAGAGCTATATAACTGTACTTTACATCCCAGAAAGAGTAGAGTATTTTAAGCACCTCCCCCACACTGTCCAGAAAGTTCATACCTTTGCTCAGAATTTTTGCCACTTCGTTTATTATGGTGATCTCCGGTGTACTTAAATGTTTTCTTGCGCTTTCTTCCGTCATGTTAAATTAATTATACGCAAGGAGGCAAGACATGGCTGTAGATAAAGAAAAGATGAAACAAGCAGTGAGACTCTTTCTTGAGGCTATAGGTGAGGACCCAAATAGGGAAGGACTTAAAGATACACCCGAGAGAGTTGCCCGCATGTGGGAAGAGTTTGACAGGATGAGAGATTTTGATTTCAAACTTTTTGAAGAGTTTGGGAATTACAACGAGATGGTTCTTGTTAAGGACATAAATGTTTATAGTATATGCGAGCATCATCTTCTGCCCTTTTTTGGCAAGGCTCACATAGCTTACATACCGGACAAAATAGTGTGTGGTCTTTCCAAACTTGTGAGAACAGTAAGAGCCTTTTCCCTCAGTCCACAGCTTCAGGAAAGGCTTACTAATCAGATAGCAGACTTTTTGATGGATAATCTCAAGCCCAAAGGCGTTGCGGTGGTCTTGGAAATGGAGCATTTGTGTATGTCCATGAGAGGTGTTATGTCTCCAGGACACCTAACCGTTACCTCTGCTCTTCGTGGAGTATTTCTTAGCGACATGCGCACCAGAGAGGAGTTTTTAAAGCTCATAAGAAAGGAAAAGGAATGAGGGTCTGTCTTATAGCAGGTTGGGGAGAACTTCCCCAAGTTTTCCAAAAAGAAGCCACAAAAAAGGGCGTGGAAGTTTTTACTGTAGGCGTTAAAGGCATAACTACTATCAGAGCAGACGAATACCTACCCATAGGTAAGGTGGGGAGACTCATAGACCTTCTTGAAAAGAAAGACATAAAGAATATAGTTATGCTGGGAAAGTTTGAGCAAAAATTCATGTTTTCTTACCTTTTTACCTTTGACACAGTAGCACTTTCTATCCTGAAAAAGGCAAAAGATAGAAAGCCCCAAACCATAATTGAAACATTCATGCGAGAGCTTGAAAAACGCGGATTTGAGTTTATAGACCCTAAACCTTATCTTGAAAATCTCCTTGCACCAAAAGGAAGGATAGGTAATGTGGAACCCTCTAAAGATGCCATGGAAGATGCCCTGTGGGGTATGCCTATAGCCAAGCAGATAGCTAACCTTGACATAGGACAAACCATAGTGGTGAAAGATAAAGCGGTTGTAAGTGTGGAAGCTATGGAAGGTACACAATCAGCTATAGAAAGAGCTGGGAAGCTTGCAGGCAGGAACTGTAGAATAATAAAGGTTGCAAGGACACATCAGGATTTTAGGATAGATGTGCCAGTAGTAGGACCCCACACAGTAGAAGCGGTAAAAAAGATAAAAGGTGATGCCATCTTTGTAGAAGCAGGAAAGATATACATAGTAGATTTGGAAAAAACCGTGAAACTTGCAAACATAAACGGTATAGCTCTCTATGGTATGGAGTACAGCTTGACATAAAAAGGCTCAGGTGCTATTTTCTGGATATGGAAGTAGAGCTAAAGTTGAAAAAGCTTTATGGAAAGGACAAGGCTAGCATAGAAGAACTCTTGCAGAGCAGAGCAGGACGCAACCTACTGCCTTACGAGATAGTTTTTAATGACAAGGTAAACTGGGAGGAGCTTAGGGACCAGATAAAGGATTATTACTACAAAGCCTGCATCATCTACTCAAACTTCAGGTATCTTGTAAAGAGAAAAACTCCTCTGCCTTTAGTTAAGGAAAGGATCTCAGACAGGGATTTGAGAAGATTTTTTGAAGTTTTAAGGGCGCTGAATTGATGGACATTATCAGTCTTTTCAAGGAGATAGGAGGCTGTTTGAAAAATCCCAGAGCATTGACAAAACTTGATTTCTAAAAACAGCCCTCAAAAGCTCAAAAAATAAGTAAATCCCCCAAAGCACCA